>JBNJGK010000066.1:0-15331 GCA_051747665.1 Bacteroidota bacterium
GCCTGCGAAAATACGACAAAACCGCTAAATTGTTTTCAGCCCTTAGTTCTTTTCAGAGCCATCAAACATATGCATTCCTTCATCATTGCGATATATATAGCCTTAAACCAAAAAAAGGGAAGGGCTTGCGCCCTTCTCCTTTTAGGATTTTACAAGAAATGCACGCTTTTTAGAATCCCATGCAAATTTTGCATTTGGATTCAATTTATATCCGGTGATCTTATTGGATTTTTTAACCGGAATCATTGCGTCTGGTGCTTTTGCATCTGCTTTGATAGCATCTTTAAGATCGCCCATCATTACGCCGATCGAATCATCCATTTTCTCAAATTGAATGATGAAAAATGGGTTGCCCTCTCTCGGTTTAATGTAGTTGATCTTGGCCGTGCCTAAGTCTCGATCTGATTTAAGATGCTTTGTAAAAAGCAAACTGCTTTTTTTTGCAGTATCATAAACAGATTTCGCAAAAACAACCGTGCTACTTTTCAGCGTTTCACTGTTTAACGGCTTCTCATTTTCCACGTCATTGTTAAAAATAACTTGTTCCATAATGTAATTTTGTTTTGATTGTTAATACTGAGGCCAAAAGCTTAAAGTCACTTTTAAACCATTTAACCCCAGGGGGGAGTAGTGGGGGGTTACCTCAGGCAGGCGTATTTTTAAAAAAATTTTTAATTTTTTTGGTAGTGGTGGTAGAATAAAAGGATATTCTTAAAATAATACCTTTTGATTATTCTTTCAGTGGCTGTCCTATAAAGCGTAGTCCTGCTTATTCCGTATATTTCAGTTATCTCGGAAGATTTCAGATACAATCGCTTTTTATGTTCAGTTTTCGAGCTTTCGTTTCTGGGAATTTTTCCGCGATATGCGGTCGTAACTAATCCATTACTATTTCACTCGTTGAATTAATCATAGTTTTACTTTCAAATTAACTTAACTCATGTTTAACTATTCAACTACAAAAATAATATGGAAGGGAATGATTAATTCTGCAAAACTTCCCAAAAAAGTAACATGTCCGTATTTTGAAAATAAGGTGTCTTCAGTAATTTATTAAAAACATTGAATTCTTACATTACTTGTTTTTACTTAGCAGATCATTAAGTTTATTTGTGCTTTGAAGTATTCGCTCTTTATTGATTTTAGCATATACCTGCGTGGTTCTAATAGATTTGTGACCGAGCATTCCGCTTACAGATTCAATATCTACATTATTGTTTAAGCAAATCGTTGTTGCAAACGTATGCCGCGCAATATGTGAAGACAGCTCTTTTTCTATTTCAAGATCTTTTGCTATCTTTTTAATGTTAAAGTAGATGCTTTTGTTATGTTTCCAGGGGAAAACCCTGCCATCTTCCTTAAATCTGTAATTGCGATACTTTTCAATCAATCTTTCGGCCTCCGGGAATAATGGAACCACAAATGGGTTGTTTGTTTTTATCCGGCTCATATCGATTATTTTTTGCCCTTTGTATTCAGCCAAATCATCATACTTAAGAGCCATTGTATCTGCATAGCTCAAGCCGGAAAAAATCATGAAGATAAAAATATCAAGCGTAATTTGAATAGAACGTTCGGTGTTTTCTACAGGCCCATAATCTGCTTGCATTAATTTATTCACTTCTTCCATTGTAAGTACAACCCTTTTCTTTGGCCTTACTTTGCTGTTGATTTTAAAATTTACAGGAGCCGCATATCCGAGCTCAGCATAATGATTGTAAATAGATTTAATATAGGATAGAACCGCATGGACCCAGGTCGGGCTTTTTTCTTCGCGTGCATAAGCTTCAATTTCACTAAATAGGGGTTGTGTTAATTCGTTGACCAAAATATCATCTTTTCCTGTCACTTCATTGAGCCAGGAACTAAAAGATGCCATAATAGCCCTGTGTTGTTCTCTTGTGGAATCTTTTACGTCACGTGCGGCAAGTAGCTTTTTCCCATCACGGATGATATATTTCACTTCTGTTTCCTTCATGTATTCACGAAGGATATTTGAAGCGGTAATAGGCTGACCATCGTCAAGCATGTTCCATTGTATTTCTTCAACCTTTTCCCGGAAGGTTTCCATTCTTTTTCTCAACCGGGAGTATTTGGACTTTACACTTCTTTTAAATTCTCCTTTTTGAAATTCGTTAGTTGGTAGGTTTACATCAAAGCTGTGCCGAACAGATTCTCCACCCCAAGTGATTTTTGCATAAAGTTTACCTTCTTTTGATTCTTTATTCCTTTTGCGAAGAAAGAAAGAAATGGACAACCTTTTTATCCTCATAATTCGATATTTATTTGATTTTGTGTTTTTTATAGCATTTTGAGCGGTGTACGATTTGGACACCGATTTTTCTATTTTCCCCTGTTTTGGTGCAAAAATGGACACCTTAAAATGAGACCATAGAAACCATAGAGACTAAAAGAAGCCTTATCCTGAGCGCGTTTCCGAGGTAACCCCCTGAAAATCGAGCACGAAGATAAGGCTCCAACCAAATACAAACAAATTATGAGTATACAACTATTCAAAAACTATTTCGCGTCCTTGAAATTCTTTTCTACGGCGTCCCAGTTTACTACGTTCCAGAATGCATCAATGTATTCCGGACGACGGTTCTGGTATTTCAGGTAATATGCGTGTTCCCATACATCCAACCCAAAAATGGGTTCGCCTTTGCATTCGGATACATCCATCAGCGGATTATCCTGGTTTGGCGTGGAGCATATTTCCAGATCGCCGTTTTTCACTACCAGCCATGCCCATCCGCTACCAAAGCGTCCGGTTGCTGCGGCTGCAAATTTTTCTTTAAATGCATCAAATGAGCCAAATTTTTTGTCGATTGCTTCAGCCAACTCGCCCTTAGGAGCTCCGCCACCGTTTGGACCCATAATGTTCCAGAACAAGGTGTGATTGTAAAAACCACCGCCATTATTTCTTACGGCTTTGCTCTCGCTGCTGATATCTGAAAAAATGTCTTTTAATGTTTTGTTTTCTAACCCCGTTCCTTCAATAGCATTCATGAATTTGGTGTAATAACCTTTGTGATGCTTACTGTAGTGGAGTTCCATAGTCTGTGCATCAATATAGGGTTCTAGTGCATCGTAAGCGTATGGTAATTCAGGAAATTCAAATTTAGCCATTTTTTTACTGTTTTTTTATTCTACTTTATGTTTATTTAGATTCGTTTAAAATTGTGATGGATAAACGAAGTATCCCCTGAAAATGTTCAATAAGGTTTCTGTAATGGGAAAATAATTAAGGGTACGATTATAATAATTTGATTAATAGCTATTTGAAAAATAGGTTGCTGATGCTATAATAAAAATGGCATTAAACGGATTTTATGCGGATTACGCGAAATCAGGATTTTTTTGCCAACCGCCAGTTAACTTTTACCAACTTCCTACTAATCACTTAAACACCTACACACCTAAATACATGATATACGGTAAATTCCAAATCCCAAGAGCAAAGATTACGCGGATTTTATACGGACAGATTAAGCAAAACCTTTACCCCGTGAAATGCGTTTCCGATAATTACCGGAATATTTCACCGGGGCGAAACCCCTCATTGCCAACTGCCTATTGCCTATTTGCCAACTTTCTCCTAATCACTTAAACACCTACGCACCTAAACACATAAACACATCATAACCTACAAACTTACAAACCTAAAAACCTACAAACCTACATACCCTCTTCCCTACGCGCGTCTATCTCTTTCTTTAAGGGTGTTATATGGTTCAAATAGGCATCCATCATAGTAGAATCAATGGGGTTGGCCGGGGGCGACTTGATGTTAAGCGGATTTACCGGCGAGCCGAATTTGTATACCCTGAAATCCAGATGCGGCCCGGTAGAAAGTCCGGAGCTGCCCACATAGGCGATAGTCTGGCCCTGTTTTACAGCCGCTCCCTGCGATATTCCATTGGCATATCCGGAAAGGTGCATATAAACCGAAGTGTACATGGAATTATGTTTTACTTTCAGATATCTTCCGCCGCCATTTCGCTGATAGCCACGTTCTGTTATAACGCCGTCACCGATACTTTGTACAGGCGTGCCCGTAGGCGCTGCATAATCCACTCCGCGATGGGGCCGGTAAATTTTCAGCACAGGATGGTACCGCCGATTGGTAAAGCCAGAGCTTATCCGGCTATAGCGCAGGGGCGCTTTCAGAAATGTACGCCGTAAGCTCGCACCCTTCTCATCAAAGTAATCATCCACGGTATCGTGATTAAAATAGAATGCATAATGGGGTTCATCCTTATGCACCATCAAAGCCGACTGAATGCGCCCTAAACCAATCCGTTCATCATCAACATACAATTCTTCATATTTCACATGATACGCATCGCCTTTCTTAATATCAAAAAAGTCAATTGTCCATGCAAAGATTTCAGATAAATCTAGCGCCAGCAAAGGATCATCCTCGTTCTCCCTTAAGGTCAACCATAAGGATGAGTTAATTACTCCCGAGCTCCATTTCATTTGTTTTCTTACCGGCTTTTCGCCTCTGAATGCCTCTATGTTATTTGGGTTGGAAATATTCCAGGTTATATAATTCCTTTTGTCCAATTCATAGATAAAATATTTGACATGCTTTTTCAGGCTGTCTTCCTCATAATACAAATGATACGTCTTATTGCTTCTGAACTTTCTCAGGTTGAATACATCTTTGGTTTGCCGTGCCAGTTTATCCACTACGGCATAGTCTACATCAAAATCAGTGAGAATATCAGCCACATTCTGATTTCGCCTTACGATTCCCTCAAAATGCTCTAACGAATCCACAACCACCCCAAATTGAATATCTACAGGCGGCAAATCGACTTTTTCCGGGTTGATTTCATCTAAAAAATCTTCTTCGGGTGGCGTTGTTTCCGTTTTGATAGTCAGTAACGCAGCAACAATAATCATTGCTCCGGCCAGTATCATTATTAATATATCTCGCATGTCCTTTCTCTTCTCCATTCTATCTTTGCTAATGCGGCGCTAAATTATTTCTTTTTCATCGAAATAAGCTGTTTCAGCAAACTTAAAAAAATGAAATTTAAGCGATGCAACAATTGTCTTATCCATGATAGCTGATTGTTAATTTGTTATGAAACGGGATCGTATATTTTTTCAGGGATGTAAAAAGATTCCCGGCTGACAGGAAAAATACTTCCTTTCAGGCCGGGAATCTCAATTTTTATGCTCCAGAGTTTAGAGTGGTATTATTGTGATGCTACGGCAACATCCTTTCCTGCTTTGAGGGCTTTCAGGTTCAGGTCTACTATTTCTTCGCCTTTTCTGCCAAAAATAGCCCTGATAGCACCTTCGAGGTCTTCGTATTCCAGGCCAACAAACGGCGCTGCCGCACCAAGCACTACCATATTGGCAGCTCTCACTGAACCAATATCCTTAGCCATGGATTCTGCATCAAGAATCACATGGTTTTTCCTGGATTTGATCTTATCCAACACCTTCTCCATTTCCGGGTAATTGGTAATATTCTCAAACGGAACGGTGTTGGCTATAATCCACCCGTCTTTTGACAGGAATGGAAGATAGCGCAATGCTTCCATCGGCTCTACTGAGATTATCACATCCGCTTTTCCTTCAGGGATTAAGTCAGACATGATGGGTTTGTCTGAAATCCGGAGGTTCGATTGCACGTCTCCCCCACGCTGGCTCATGCCGTGTACTTCGGCCTGCTTAAGATACAGTTCCCGGTTAATGGCAGCCGTGCCAATCGTAGCTGCTATAGAGAGGATACCTTGTCCTCCCACTCCGGCTAATATGATGTCTTTTTTCATGATTGTCTGGTTTTTGTTGATTTACGATTTGGCTGCTTCTTTTTTGCGGGCTTTAGCTTTGGCACGCATTTTCCGGTTCAGGGTCTGAATGCATTCCCTTCGCGGGATAATAACCGACACGCCATTGTGTTCAAGCTCTTCTTTCATAACCTGATAATTTTCATCGTGTCGTTTCGGCAGCGGATTAATAACGCGGATGTGGTCTTCTTCCACGCCAATGCCTTTGCAGATATCTTCTATCTTTCCTAAAGCAGAGGAATTTTGCCCTCCGGTCATAGCCGTAGTAGCATTATCGAGGATAATCACCACGATATTCGATTGATCAATCACGGCATCCAGCAGTCCGGTGATGCCGCTGTGAGTGAATGTAGAATCGCCGATAACAGCTACAGCAGGAGCTAATCCCGCGTCAGCGGCCCCTTTGGCCATGGTTATGGAAGCGCCCATATCCACACAGGAATTTATGGAATCAAAAGGAGGCAACGCTCCGAGGGTATAGCAGCCGATATCTGAAAAGACTTTGCCTTTGCCATAGCTTTCTATGGCTGCATTCAGCGCGTTATACGAGTCAATGTGCGGACATCCCTTGCACAACTCCGGAGGCCTGGAAGCCACAAAGTCAGGAATATCTTCTCCATAATCCACATCAAAACCTAAGGCTTTGCCCACAATATTGGGCGAAAGCTCTCCATCGCGCGGAATGGTTCCATCCAGCCTGCCTTTAATGGTGAGCCCGCGCGACAACAACCCTTTCACCTGCTCTTCTATAAACGGAAAACCTTCCTCGATAAACAGGATTTTTTCGGTTTCCTCCACCATTTTCGCAATCATTTGCTCAGGAACAGGATACTGAGTTACATGTAATAGCGGATAAGGCACTTCCCTTTCGGGGAAATTTTCCATCACATAATTGTATGCAATTCCGCTAACAACGATACCCATACTCTTGTCATTGCCGTCAAAGTATTTGTTATGCCCGGCATTTTCAGATTCTTCGAGGAAATGAGCCTGTTTTGAAAGCAGTCCTTTAAACCGCTTACGCGCGATGGAAGGAAGCAAGATGTACTGCTTCAGGTCGCCCGGCAGCTTTATTTCATTTTGTTTTCTTACACCGTCTTTCCGTGTTATTCCGGCACGGGAATGTGCAAGGCGCGTAGTGATTCTGATGAGTACCGGCGTTTCCATTTTTTCAGACAGGTTAAACGCATAGTGCACCATGTCATAAGCTTGCTGCTGGTCTACGGGCTCTAAAACCGGAATCATGGCAAACTTTCCATAAAACCTGGAGTCTTGCTCATTCTGCGAAGAATGCATCGAGGGGTCATCGGCAGAGACCACTACAAGGCCTCCGTTAGTCCCGGTTATGCCGGCATTCACAAAAGCATCGGCAGCCACATTGAGCCCTACGTGTTTCATGCAAACCATAGCTCTTTTTCCGGCGTATGCCATGCCTAAAGCGGCTTCCATGGCTGTCTTCTCATTAGCACTCCAATTTGAACGTATATTAAGTTCTGCGGCCTGACGCGACGACTGAACATATTCTGTAATCTCGGTGGAAGGCGTGCCGGGATATGCATAGATGCCCGACATGCCGGCATCTATCCCTCCCTGTGCTATCGCTTCATCTCCCAATAAAAGTAATTTTTGCATTGTATGTCTATTTTATTTTTACGATAAGTTGTTTTACAAAAATAGGACTATTTTCTTATTTTGCCTTTCTGAAGAACCGTACTTTGACAGATTATGACTAATATGAAACATTTCTAAATAGTCATCAGAATATGCGCCATGCACACGATAAATAAGTGTTACTTTTGCAAAATATATGAATTATCTGGCACATTTATATTTATCCGGAAACGATAACGACCTGAAAATCGGGAATTTTATAGCTGATCATGTGAAAGGAAAAATGTTTTACAAGTATCATGAAGGCATCCGAAAGGGTATTTTGCTGCACCGGAAAATCGATGCTTTTACGGATGACCATCCGCTGGTAAAAGAAGGCATTTTACGCTTGCGGCATTCGCATGGCAAATATGCGGGTGTGGTGATTGATATGTATTATGATCATTTTCTGGCGGCTAACTGGCATCACTATTCTGCGGATGCACTTCAGGATTTTACCAGCAAAGCGTATGTTTTGCTGATGCGCAATTTCTTCAAACTTCCACCGCGGACGCGTATTTTGCTTCCCTTTATCCTGAAAAACGACTGGTTGGCTTCTTATCGTGATTTAAACTTCCTGGCAAGGGCATTCAAAGGCATGGCTATACGCACTCCGTTTGAATCGAACCTGGGCAATGCCGTAGAAGATCTGGTTACTGATTATCAGCAATATAAAAAGGACTTTGAGAATTTTTTCCCGGAAATGCAATCTTATGTAGAAACCGAAAGAATGAAGCTGTTAGCAGCCGGCTTTTGAGGCACAACTTGCGCAGGCTTTCCGGTCTATCACATCCATCGTTTTAGCACAGTAGATGCCCCGCTTACGCATCTCCTTATTTTTTCCAATTTCAGTCTGTGGAAACTTGCCATTCTTTAAGAAAAACAATTTGAACCCCAGAATAGCTATAGCTATCAATACAATAGCAAGCGATAAAAGAATGAGCTTTAACATGGTTTTTTTGTTTTTTGCAAAATTACATTTTTCTTATGGCTTAATGATAGATGGTAATAACCAATTTTCGCGATCCTGCATGATTGCGAAATTCACAAAAATAAATTCCCTGCCAGGTACCCATGTTTAATCTGCCATTCGTTATGGGTAAGGTCACAGAGCTTCCGGTAAGGGTTGATTTGATATGGGCCGGCATATCGTCAGAACCTTCCATCGTATGAGTATAATAAGGCTCGTTTTCAGGCGCCAGCCGGTTAAATGAAGATTCAAAATCAGTTCTTACAGAAGGGTCGGCATTTTCATTGATGGTAATTCCGGCAGATGTATGTTTTACAAAAACGTGAAGGAGTCCGTTTTCCGGCATTTCTCCCACACCTTCAAGTATTTCATGTGTGATTAAATGAAAACCTCTTTTGCGAGGCTTAAGCGATATTTCTTTTTGCGAAATCATGATATTGTATATTTAAAAACAATGTTCCTCCTGCAAAGATAATGATTACAGGAGGAACAAATAAAAAATTACGCTTGATATTTCTGTTGCTATTTATTGCTTTTTTTGCTCTCTTCAGCAATTTTCTCAAGCATTTCTGTGGTAACGGACTTAGGCCGCTCCAGCGGATAGCCCAGGGCGCGGTCCCACACGATGTTTGCTGTAATACCAATTGCCCGGCCGATGCCAAACAGCACCGTATAGAAATCATATTCCGTTACACCGTAGTGCCACTGAATTACGCCGGTCTGCGCATCCAGGTTTGGCCATGGGTTTTTGGCTTTGCCCTGTTCCTTGAGGATCGGCGGCACCACTTTATAGAGCAGGTCTACATACTTAAAGAGCGGATCGTCTTTAAGGTGTTTCAGGCTGAATTCGCGCTGCACGCTGTATCTCGGGTCTGTTTTTCTGAGCACGGCGTGGCCGTAACCCGGAATAACCTGGCCGGAATTGAGCGTATCCCATACAAACTGCCGCATTTCTTCCTCTGTAGGAATTTTGCCTTCCATTTTATCATAAACACCCTGAAGCCACCTCAGTACTTCCTGGTTTGCCAGTCCGTGCAACGGTCCGGCAAGACCATTGACCATGGCAGAGATAGAAAGATACACATCTGCCAGCGAGCTTGCTACAAGATGGCCGGTATGTGCAGATACGTTACCGCTTTCATGGTCGGCATGAATGATAAAATGCAGTCTTGCTACATCGTCGTAGGGCTTATCTATACCCATCATATGGGCAAAATTGCCACCAAAATCGCGTGACGGATCAGATTGAATGCGATTTCCGTCGCGATATAGTTTAGCATAAATGTAAGACCCTATTTCAGGGAGTTTTGCCAGCAAATTCATGGCGTCCTCGTAAGTCGGGTCCCAGTATTCCATTTTACTGATGCCGGCTTCATATTTTTTCGCGAAAAAAGACTCACGTTGCAGCGTCATGATGGCTGAAGAGAAGATCGTCATGGGGTGGCTGCAACAAGGGAAAGAATCGATCACCTCATATACATAACGCGGCAAAATACGTCTTTTGCTGAGTTCATCGGCAACATCGGCCACTTGTTTATCCGTAGGAATATCTCCTGTCAGCAACAAATAAATTAATCCTTCTACCATAGGCATTTCGCCGCCTTTGGCCTTAGGAAGTTTCTTAAAAAGCTCAGGCAGTGTGTAGCCTCTGTACCGAATTCCTTCATTGGGATCAAGGTAGGAAATATCCGTAACCAGGCTTTTCACGCCACGCATACCGCCAATTACCTGTCCTATGGTTATTTTATCCACCACCACATCGCTGTGATGCTTAGCCAGCTTCTCCGTTCTGGGACGGTGCTGTTCAATTTTTTCATGTAATTTTTCTTTTAACGTAGTCATAGTTTATTGTTTTATTTATTATTTAATGCAGCCATCAGATTTCTGTCAATCGCTTCCAGAAAATCCTCTGTGGTAAGATAGTGTTCACTTGTCATTTTATCACCATGAATCAGCAGCGCAAGGTCTTTGGTCATCTGGCCGTTTTCAACGGTTTTCACGCAGACGTCTTCAAGTGTTTTAGCAAACTCTATCAGTTTTGTATTGTTGTCGAGTTTCCCTCTGTGCTCTAATCCTCTTGTCCAGGCGAAAATAGAAGCGATAGGATTTGTGGACGTTTTCTTTCCCTGCTGATGCTGGCGGAAGTGTCTGGTTACGGTGCCATGAGCGGCTTCAGCTTCCAGTGTTTTGCCATCGGGAGTCAGCAGCACAGAAGTCATCAAACCCAATGAACCGTAACCTTGTGCAATAGTATCTGATTGCACATCGCCGTCATAATTTTTACAGGCCCACACAAATCCACCTTCCCATTTCAATGCAGCCGCTACCATATCGTCAATCAGGCGGTGTTCATAGGTAATTCCGGCCTCTTCGAATTGTTTCTGATAATCGCTCTCAAAAACCTCCTGGAAAATATCTTTAAACCTGCCGTCATATTTTTTAAGGATGGTGTTTTTGGTTGAAAGATAAAGCGGCCAGCCTTTTTTCAGCGCCTGCTGGAAGGAAGCATGCGCAAACCCCCTGATAGCCTCTTCGGTATTATACATAGCCATAGCTACACCTCCATCGCCTTCAAAATTATATACCTCATGTTCTTCAGGCTCTCCGTTTTCGGGTGTAAAAGTGAGGGTGAGCTTGCCTTTGCCTTCAACTACAAAATCCGTGGCCTTATACTGGTCTCCGAAAGCATGACGCCCGATTACGATAGGCTTTTTCCAACCCGGCACTAATCTCGGAATATTTGAAATGATAATGGGCTCGCGGAAAATGGTTCCGCCGATAATATTCCGCAATGTTCCGTTTGGAGAGCGGTACATCTCTTTAAGGCCAAATTCCTCTACTCTGTTTTCATCGGGTGTAATTGTAGCACATTTGATGCCTACATTGTACTTTTGTATGGCTTTGGCCGCATCCTTAGTAACCTGGTCCCGCGTTTCATCACGATATTCAATGCCTAAATCATAATACTTGGTTTCCACATCAACATACGGAAATATCAGCTTTTCCTTAATAAATTTCCAGATGACTCGCGTCATTTCGTCGCCATCCAGCTCAACAACGGGATTTTTTACTTTAATCTTGTCCATTTAGCTTTTTGTTTTTGCAATATTTATTTATGTTTATACTTAGATATTTAGCTTATAAAGATACAAAAATATGATAATCTGCAATAAAATATAAACAATTAAACAGGAAAAGTTATTTAATTGTTTGTTGTTTATAATTTAACATCAGAGCATTATGACAAGCAAACCGGCATATCAAAAACTTATAATATATGATGCACATTGTATTATTTGCAATTCATCTGTACAATTTATAGCGAAAAACGACAAAAGCAACACCCTCTTTTTTACGCATCCTGAAACAACCACAGGAAAAAAGTATGCTCATATGCTCCCGGATAATTTAACCCCTGAAATGACAGTAGCTTTTGTTTCAGGCTCTGATGTATTTGTTATGTCGGATGCTGTTATTGAAATCGCCCGGCACCTGAAGTTTCCTTATAACTTACTAAAAGGACTGAGGCTGATTCCAAAATCCTGGCGCGACGGATTATACCGGCTCATTGCCAGGAACCGGTTCAGGTTTTTTAAGCGCAGGCAAAGCTGTCTTCTGCCTTCGCCTGCTTTGCGCGAAAAAGTTATTGACTAAAGCAACAACATTTTAGTTTATTTTTTCAGTAATAAACAGATAAACATCTGAAAGAAACCACAAAAACAAACGTAACTCAACTTTAAGTCAAGACCATATTATAAAAATGAAAATAAGGTTATTACAGTAGGTCAAATATTATAAATTCTTTTACTTTTGTCTGAATTTCATGATAAGATAGAAATATTAGGCGCTATGAAAAAATCTTTTTTTACCCTTATTGCTGTATTGCTTTTTATTGTTACCTCGGCCCAGGAGGGCACAATACGCGGTTTTGTATATGAGGAAAGTACCGGCGAACCGGTGCTTTTCACCAACGTATATCTTGATAAAACCTCATTAGGCTCTACTACCAATGAAAACGGATATTTCTCTATTTCCGACATCCCTCCCGGAGAGTATACTTTGATGATAACCGCCCTGGGATATGACAGCCTTACTGACAATATAACGGTGGATGCTGACAGAATCATCACCAAAAAATATTTTGTGAAAAAAGCCAGCGTCTCCATCCAGGGTGTAGACATCACTGCTGACCGCTCTGAAGCACGCAATGAAACGAGCACCTCTGTAGCAAAACTAAACCCCCAGGATATTGAACGAATTCCGAGCGTGGGAGGGCAGGCAGATATCGCACAATACATGCAAGTACTGCCCGGGGTGATTTTTACCGGCGACCAGGGAGGCCAGCTATACATCCGGGGTGGGGCTCCCATACAAAACAAAGTGTTACTCGACGGACTAACTATTTACAACCCCTTTCATTCCATCGGTTTATTTTCAGTGTTTGACACGGATATTATCCGGAATGTGGATGTTTATACCGGAGGTTTTGGAGCGCAATACGGAGGACGGATTTCTTCTATCATGGACATTACCACACGCGATGGCAACAAAAAACGCTTTGCCGGCAAACTCAGCGCCAATACATTCGGTGCAAACTTAAGTCTCGAAGGCCCTATCAAAAAACAAACTACTGAAGGGGATGGAAGCGCTTCATTTATCCTTTCAGCAAAACAATCCTATCTGGATAAAATGTCAGAATCGCTCTATTCGTATGCCGGAGAGTTTGGTTTACCATTCAGCTATACAGACCTTTACGGAAAAGTATCCCTGAGCTCATCGAACGGAAGCAAAGTCAACTTCTTCGGGTATAATTACACTGATCGTGTTGATGATTACCGGGCACTTTCTGACTTTCAGTGGGACGCTACGGGAATAGGCTCCAGTTTTGTGATCATCCCGGGCAGCAGTCCGGTTTTGATAGAAGGCTATCTGGGATACAGCAATTATGAATCATCAATGGATGAAGTCGCACTTTATGACCGCACCAGTACGATTGATGGTTTTAACCTGGGTGTGGATTTTTTGTATGTAAGAGGTGAAAACAACCTGAAATATGGCGTGGAAATGAATGGCTTTACTACGGATTTTTATTTCGTAAACAGCGTTGGCAGGCGCATCCAGCAGCGAGAGAATACCACCGAACTGGGGGGTTATTTTAAGGGGAAATTTATTTTAAACGACTGGGTGCTTGAGCCCGGCATACGAATGCAGTATTATGCATCACTTTCTGAACTGTCGCCGGAACCGCGCCTGGCAGTCAAGTACAATGTCTCAGACCGTCTGCGCCTGAAATTTGCAACAGGCATGTATGCTCAAAACCTTATCAGCGCTCACAACCCACGCGATGTGGTAAGCTTGTTTTACGGCTTTCTTTCCGGCCCCGACAACCTGCCTGATACTTTTGAGGGAGAAGAGATTACTTCTAAACTTCAATATGCTCAGCACGCCGTTGCCGGCATGGAATATGACCTGAACGGAAGAATAACCACAAACCTGGAAGTGTATTATAAAAACTTCTCACAGCTTACTGCCCTTAACCGGAATAAAATACGAGACGAGCAGGACAACCCTGATTTGCCTGATAACCTGGTGAAGGATTTTATGGTGGAAAAAGGAAATGCGTATGGACTGGATGTGACTTTAGAATATGACGATAATAAGCTTTACCTGTGGGCTGTCTATTCTCATGGATATGTAAACCGGAACGACGGCATTGAAGAATATGTGCCTCATTTCGACCGGCGCCACAATCTTAACCTGGTAATGAATTACCTTCTTGGCAAAAGCAATAGCTGGGAGTTCAATGCCCGCTGGAACCTGGGGTCGGGTTTTCCGTTTACGCAAACACAAGGAGCTTATGGTCTGATCCCTTTTGCTGACGGTATTGAAACTGACTACACCACAACCAACGAAGATTTTGAAATAATTTATGCCGGTTACAACGAAGCACGGCTATCTTATTATCATCGCCTTGATTTGGGTTTGAAAAAAATCTTTTTCCTGGCAGAAAATTCAAGACTTGAGATGAGCGTAAGTGTAACAAATGTATATGACCGCAACAACGTGTTTTATGTTGACCGGATAACAAACGAGCGGGTTGATCAATTGCCGATTATGCCAAGTTTTGGGTTTAACCTGACGTTTTAGATTGAGTTATTGTGCTCTGATTTAAGCTGATTTGTAATTACACATTTAAAGTGGATCCGCTTTTACTTTATACTCCATGTCTGCGCGCAAAGTAATATCCTGCGCAAAAGCCTCACGTGTTACAACCTTAAAATCCAGATCATAGGTGTCCTGGATAAGATAAGGCCTTAGGTTTTCCGATTGGGTATCCATATCAACAACAGCAGCATCTTCCGGAATATTGTCTTTTGAAGCTATCATAACTTGCTCTTCGTCCCCGGCAGAAATATAAATTTCTATTGATTTCAGAAAACTAAAAGTAAAATCATCCGGCGAAACAATAGAAAGCTCCAGCTTTTCGAGTGTGATTTCTTTTACCATGCTGGCCGCTGTATTATTGCTTTCAAAAGTCTGTGAAGACTGAGAGTTGATATCAGGTGTAGGTACATTAAAAGGTGTATCCACCGGAATCTGATTTTCAATTTCCAACTCTGTTTGGTTTTTAATGGTGAATGTAAGTAATTCATCCACCTCGTCGCAACTCTGGCTAAAAAGAAGAAAGCCAAATACCAGTGCTATTCCTGTTTTTTTCATTTTGAATATTATTACTGTTTATTAATCAACAGATTATATTCAGGAATGTTTGCATTTAATTAAACCCCGGAACATATCGGGCAACCTACTCATAAATCACAGCAAACCGCTCTCGACCATCCATTTGAATGCCAAGTTCTTTGTTAAAGGTTAACCTTTTAAAATAATATTTCTGCCCCGA
>JBNJGK010000067.1:0-11080 GCA_051747665.1 Bacteroidota bacterium
TCGAAATCCCTTACGGTGATTTCGACCCTTCCAATTCATCCAAAACCCGAAACCCGGAATTCGGAATCGCAAACAATTACTCAATTAACCAATTCACTTATTCTTTGCTTCATACATTATCTCCTTTCAGGAGGCTGTCTTCTATTTGCACCATAAGATTCCGGATGTTATTAAGGTCTGCTATGCTGCTTGATTGAAAGTTTACGTTTTTCAATATTTCATAGTAGGGTCGTGTTTTTTCTGGATATGTATCGGTAAGAAAATCAAGCAGTATTCGGTTTTCGGGTGTCCTGATGCTTTGTTGTCTTTTTTTGAGGTATTGTAATATTTTTAAGCCGTCGAATTTTTCATGGCACTTGCGAATAAACTGTGATTCGTCAGCGCTGTTTTGCTTGAGCTTTAGCAGCCAGTCTGTTTCTGAAAACAGGGTTTTAAGATTTTGTTCCTGCTCTCCCAGGCTTCCAGTGTTAAAATAGCGTTTAAAACTCTGATAAATTTGCTTTAATTCTTCAAAAAGGCTAGGATGATAAAGCGGATAGCTCTTCCAGTTTCCGTCAGCGCCTTTCAGCATGGCCGGCCCGGTTCCGAAAAAGACGCGATCAGAAAAGCGGGCTTGAGGGTATGCCTTTACGGGATTATCGTGTAATATCTCTCCTGACTTCCGCAGCTTTTGCAAAAAATAAAAATCCTCGCCGGAAATTTTTGGGGTGATGCCACCTACTTTTTTGTAGGATGCCACGGGAAGCGCCATGGCGGAGCCTAATGCTGTAAATTTATAAGGACTGTTGATTTTCCACATATTCAGCGCATAATGCCGCATGTAAATTTCGTAGCGCAGGATAGCTCTTGCTGCCGGTTTATTTTCCGGCAGAGGGTGATAATAAGGAACGGCGACAGCCGCTTTTTCCGGGTGCGCGGTTAAATGATGCATGGTTTTTTCTATATAATCCGGCGGGTAGTAAGTGTCGGCATCCATGCTAAAAATCAGGTCTGATTCGCTACCTTTTTCAGCCGCTTTGTCCATAGCCAGCTTTCTTGCCCAGCCCACACCGTAGTGCTTTTCATCCCAGCCTTGCGTTGACCGGTCTATAATTGTAAGCGGCATTTCATGTTCCTGAGACAAAATCTGAAGCGTTTTTTGGTTATCCTCACAAATATGTCTCTTTTGTTTATCGCTCCAAAAGCTATGGGGTTGATTAACACACGCAATCAGGTGCAACGGCGCTTCGGTGTTCTGATTTTTTATTGTATCAAGAAAAGCAGTTATGTTCTCAGATTCGTTCATCATGGGAACACATAAAAAGGCTTTGGGTGTTTTTTTTGGCATCGTTAAGAATTTGCAAAATGGCAGATTGGAGGTTCAAACTCAATATCTGATACAAAACAGCCGGAACATACCCTTGAAGCATGTTCCGGCTATCTTCCAAATTTGGTATGTGTTACTCAATACCGCTAAAGTGTTTCATAAACTGAACCCGTTCGTAAGCGGCAGGGTTTTCTGCACGCTTGAAGCTCATTTTTCCGTTAAAATCTTTTATCGTGCTGAAGTTGTGTTTGTTCATCCAGCTTTCCAGCTCTTCAAGCATCCCTGGGATCACTTCAAATCCTTTTTTGTAGAATATGGAACTCATTTGCACCGCATTAGCGCCTGCCAGCAATTGCTTAATCAATGCCTTCGCATCATGAACCCCGGTGCTGGCGGCAATATCACAATGCACTTGCTCGCTGAGCATGGCCACCCAGCGCAGTGAAATCGGAAGCTCCTCGGGAGTGCTGTATACATTCGTAGCTTTAATCTTGAACGTGTCAATATCAATATCAGGCGAAAAAAAGCGGTTAAACAAAACAATGCCTTTAATGCCAGTCCAGCTTAATTTGGTGAGGAAGCGAGCCAACCCTGAGAAATAATAACTTACCTTAACGGCTACAGGCATATCTACTTCTTTGAGTATTTTATCCAGAATTTTAAAATATACTTTCTCATTATCAGCCCCAGATTGTTTGTTATCAGAGGGGAGGACGAAAATATTCAGCTCTAGTGCATCAGCTCCTGCATCTTGTATTTTCGATGCAAAAGAAGTCCATTCCTGGTCAGATACACAGTTAATGCTGGCAATAACAGGTATGGTAGTGTTGGCTTTAGCATCTTTTATTAGCTTTAAATATTTATCAACCTGCTGTGTTTGGGTGTAATTGCTGATATAATCCGCAGCTTCAGGATAATTTGACGGAATGCTTTCATTTTTTGCCTCGTGGATATTGTAGAGGATTTGCTCTTCGAACAGCGATTTTAAAACCACGGCTCCGGCTCCGTTTTGCTCTGCGTTTTTTATTTTTTCCAGAGAATTAGTTAGTCCTGAGCTTCCTACAATAACCGGGTTTTTCAATTTAAGCCCCAAATATGTTGTTGATAAATCTGCCATGATTTTTCGTTTTAAAGTTTCTTACGAAACAAAATTAAAGATAGTTGTCAAATAACCTAAAATGCTGTTCTTATTTAAAATGTTTCTGAAATAATAAAACCGGAGTGCATGTATGGTATGCACACCTGCGCTCCGGCTCATATTACATTTATTTTATTTTTCACTAAAATATTTCATAAACTGCACCCTTTCATAAGAGGCCGGGTTTTTGATTTTTTCCTGGCTTAGCTTTCCGCGGAAGTCGTCTACAGATTTGAAGTCGTTCTCCTGCATCCAGGTATTCAGTTCTTTCAGCATATTGCCTATGATATCATACCCGTTTTTGTAAAGCGTGGAAGCAATTTGCACTGTATCTGCTCCCGCCAGCAATTGTTTAATCAGTCCTTTACCGTCATGTACGCCTGTGGAGGCAGAAAGCTGGCAATCCACACGGCCTGCCATGATGGCAATCCAGCGCAGCGATTGCGTAATGTCTGAAGCATTGCTCAATACATTAGAAGGCTCTACTTTCAGCGTTTTCAGATCGAAATCAGGACTGTAAAAACGATTAAACATCACCAGGCTGCCGATTCCGGTTTTACTTAGTTTCTGAAGCGTAGGAGCCAGGCTTGAGAAGTAGTAGCTCAGCTTCAGCGCGATGGGCAGTTTTGTGTGCTTTTGCACTTCTTTTACGATGTCGAAATAGACTTGCTCGTTCTCTTTTGCTGTTCTATTGAAATCAGAAGGAAGCACAAAGGCATTTAACTCTAATGCATCAGCGCCGGCATCTTCCAGCTCTTTGGCAAAGTGTGTCCATTTCTGGCTTGTAATGCAGTTCACACTTGCAATAACCGGAATGGATAAGTCGCGCTTAGCGTCGCGAATGAGTTTGATATAATTCCCTAATGTATCTTCAATATCTTCATATTCAAAGTGGTTATACGTTTCGGGATAGAGGAAATTCTCTGCCGTCATCTTCGTGAAAGTTTCCTCCATTTCATGCATAATTTCCTCTTCAAAGAGTGATTTCAGCACAACGGCTCCTGCTCCTTGTTCTTCGATGAGTTTTAGCTTGTCAATGCTATCAGTAAATCCTGAACTTCCTGCAATCAAAGGATTATTGAGGGGTAACCCCAAATAAGTTGTTTTTAAGTCTGCCATAATTTTCTTTTTATTTGATATCTCAAAAATACGTTTTCTTTAATACATATCATACCTCTTAACAGAAAAAGCATTTGAAGATACCGTGTTTTTATTTATGATTTTCACGCAATAAGTCGTTTATAATTTTCACCGGATTAAATGTAATTATCGGAACTTCAACAAAAACCGTGATCCAGTCAGCCATAGCGCCATTCCACAATCCGGGCAACTCCAGGGCTTTTATTTTTTTTCCGTTTTTTGATTTCTCACTGATAAACCCGGTTGAAGGGTCAATGAATTGTTTCAGGTCAAAGGCATTTCCTTTAAAATCCTTCAGTGCACATACCAGGTCAACCGGATTAAAGTGGGTAGCTTGTGCTGCAATGCTGCTTTGTTTTTCGTTGTTAAAATCAATCTGGGCTTTCTCAACGATTTGCAGCGACGTTTTGCCCGTTTCGCTTTTCACCCAGAACGGGCCGCCGCCAGGTTCTCCTTCGTTTTTGACCATTCCGCAAACCCGTACAGGACGGTTTAATTGATTGTAAAGTAAGTCAACCTTTTCGATATAGTCCTTTTTTGCAAAAGACTGCTTGTTGTTAAACAGAAGCAGTTCATCATAGGCAAATGCGCGCATCTCTTCAAGCTCCTGTTCAGTAGCGCTGCCCTCATCCAGTAGCTCAAGGTATCCGTCAATTTTATTTTTAACTTGGAGGAGGTATCCTCCCAACACTTTTTTGTAAAGATGCGTGTGATTTTTGATACGATCCGGAACCACATTATCAATGTTCTTAATAAAAACGATTTCCTCTTCCAGATCGTTGAGGTTTTCAATCAATGCCCCGTGTCCTCCGGGCCTGAAAAGCAAAGATTCTTTATCATCCCGGAAAGGTTCATTATCAGGAGTTACAGCGATTGTGTCCGTAGAGGGTTTCTGGATAGAATATGAGATGTCATAATGCACCCGGAACTTGTTTTCGTATTTAATCTTTTTTTGCTGAATGGCATACTTAAAGTCATCCAAATGCTCAGGAGATACTGTAAAGTGGATTTTAACCGTGTCTTTTTTGTTTTTGGCATAATGAGCGCCTTCAATTAAATGCTCTTCCAGCGAAAGCTTGGCATCTCCGTTTTCTTTGTGAAACAGTAGCAGCGCTTTAGGCTTGTTGGCATAATTCATGCCTTTCTCTGTCAGCAGATATTCCAGAATAACTTTAAAGTATTTTTTCTCAAGGCATTCATCCAAATCATATCCCGATTCCCGCATTTTGTTTTTCAGTTCCCTGTAAAAGGCAAACTCGGGGAGATGGTCTAAGAAATATTTCACAGAATGAAATCCTTTTTGTTGTTTCAATTCTTTTAGCTGTTTCTCAGAGCCGGTAAAGTCCTGCATAAAGGCGTATAAGTCTTTAAACATACGTGAGGCTGCGCCGGAAGCCGGCACAAACTTAAGGGTTTCAAAGTCCTGGTATTGTTGCTCATAATACGCTGCAAGCTCCTGCACCTCATTTTGATCAAACTTAAAAATCCCGTCGCCAACAGTTGCCGGGCGGTCTAAATGAATATAAGGGAACCCTTCTTTAAACTGCTGTATTTGTTTTTCAATCGTTTCTACAGGGATCCTTTTTTCTTTGATTAGCTGCAAGTCTCTATCATTCAGATTTATCATAGTCAGTGTTTTAAAGTTGTTTTAATAATTCCTGTACGGCTCTTTCAAGTTGCGGATCTTTTCCGTTACGCTTGCTGTCCGGTGGGTTATCCACATGAATGTCAGGAGCAGCCGGCTGGTTTTCCATGTTTTTACCGCTTGCTTTTACGTACCATGCTCTGAAGGGAAGTCTGACGTATGAGCCGTCTGCCAGGCCAACACCTCCTGTGGATATAACCGCGCCAAAAGTAGGCGTACCTACTAAGGTTCCTAAATCCAACGTTTTGTAAGCATGAGAGAAAATTTCTGCATTGGAATAGCTGTTCTGATTGCACAGCGCAATAGAAGGCTTTGTCCACGGAAAGAAAGGCAGCCTTTCTCCGAAAGGATAATACTCCGTAAATTTCTCATGATCTTCATCTAAGTTCTTAGTAGCGCCGCGTGGTATAGTATAAGCGTGCTGTCTTACGTCGAGAATCGTCATCAGGTAATCGGTAGTCCACCCGCCGCCATTAAAGCGTACATCAATAACAAGGCCTTCCTTATCATATGCTGAAGCGGCCAGCTCACGTTCAAACTCTTCAAAGCTGTTCCAATTCATGCCGCGGATGTGAATATACCCAAGCCTGCCGTTACTTTTTTCTTCAGCAATAGCCCTGCGCGTTTCAACCCAATCCTCATATCTTTGTGTTCGGATGCTTTTTGTGGGTCTGATGACTACTTCCATTGTGTTTTTATCCCTGATAATTTCCAGAATCACTTCTTGCTCTGCCGTTTGATTTAAGAACTGATAGAAATTAACGGATTTATCCACCGGGTTTCCATTTACTGAAACGATGATATCATCAGCTTGCAACCGGCTTGCTGAGCGGTCAGCAGGTGTGTTATTCAGAACTTTTTTCACCCGGATACCCTTCTTTTCGGGCTGTATATCAATCCCGAGCAGGCCGGTACGTATTTTTGGCGTATCATAACGTTTGGGAACGTTTCTGATTCCCATGTGGCTGGCATTGATTTGCCCCAGCATCAGGTTAAACGTATAGCGGAAGTCTTCATTCGTAGAAGCCTTCATGCAGCGGGGTTTATACTTTTCTTTGAGTGCATTCCAGTCTTTACCGTGGAAGTTTGGATCATAAAAGCCCCGGTTTAAAGCGCGCCAGCCCTCCTCAAAGATTTGCTCGCGGCGCTTCGTATAATCTATCCATGTTTCAGCTTCGAAGGGAAGGTTTTCTGCTTTTTGGGATTTGATATTGACTTTAGCCGGTTTTCCACCGTTTAAGAGGAAATAGAGGTTTTTTCCTTTCTTATCAAGGTGTACACGGTATGGTTTTTTATTGCCTTTGGTGATGGCTTTCAGTTCGCTGCCGTCCCAATTCACCTTGTAGAGATCATTATGAGCTTTATACCGGCTACGGTCGTTTCGGTTTGTTACAAAATAAAACCTTTCTCCGTCAGGACTTACCTGCAGGTCAGATTCATTGCCCGGATGCCCCGTTACCTGGGTGATGCGTTTATAGATGTTATCAAAATCAATTTTGATTTCAGAGCTGTCATCCTTTTGCGTAGTATCTTTCAGGTATTCCTGGTGCTTCCATTCTGTTTTTGTGCGTTCCCAGTCTTCTTTTCTGAGCCAGACAAACCAAATATCCCGGTCTCCGTTATTTCGCTCAGATATAAATGCCAGCTTATCGCGGCTCCATTCCGGTGAAACATCACTTCGGGGGTGGAGGCTTACGTTAACGGGCTCGCGGCTGTTGTCAGCAGCGTGAATGTAGATTTCGCTGTTGCCTTTCAAATCTCTTTTGGAATAAGCCAGCCAGGTGCCGTCAGGACTCCATGTTAACCCGGAAGGTGTAGCCCAGCCATCAAGCAAGGTTTTTTCATCTTGAATTTCATTGTTTTCAAAAAGGCCGGTGATAAGCTTGCCGTTTCCACGCACAAACGCAATGTGTTTTGTTTGAGGGTGCACTCTCAGGCTGCTTTCATCATCCTCGGTCTTAGTGAGTCTTTCATGATTGGTTTTTAGCGATTCAAAAAGTGTTTTGCTATTAAGCGATGAAACAGAATAGATGTCATATTGCTGATGTTTGTCGGAAGTATAGAGAATGGTGTTTTCATTAAGCCATGCAAAGCTTTTTACTCTTGAGTATCCATCTGACAAAAGTTTGGCATCTTTAGCGCGCTTGTCGTTGTATTTCACAAAAAGTTTTCCGCGCACTACAAAAGCCATTTGCTTTTCCTCTGGCGAAAGCCTGTAATTTCCAATATCTTTTTTGTGAGATTTATGCTCTTTGGATGCAAATGGTTGATCTCTGGTGAGTGCGATATCAATGGGGTCGATTTCCTCCTGGTGCATGAGGTAGATACGGGTGTCTTTTTCGAAGGCGATTTTTTGTCCATCTCCGGAAATGGAAAAGTACCTGATGCCGTCTTCCTGAAAGTCAGTTAATGCGTTTGCTTCTTTTTCAGGATTGTTTTGTTTATCGATAGTTTTCTCAAACAGATTGTATTTGCCGTTTCTGGCGCTGATAAATACAAGCGTTGAATCATTTTTCCATTTCGGATGAAAATCATTTCCATCAAACTTTGTAATCTGATGAAAGGAATCGTTTTTTTTGTGGTAAACCCAGATATCACGATTTGCCGGGCCGCGGTAATCTTCGCGGCTTGTGCGGCAGGAGCCTCTGACAAAAGCAATTCTTTCCCCATCAGGTGACTCTGTGGGCTGATACCCAACGGCATCTAAGAACCTTTCAGGAGTTCCTCCTTCGCCGGAAATGCTCAACATGTCGTGTTCCCGTTCAACTTGCGCGTAAAACCTTGATGAAGTAAACAAAATCTTTTCTTGGGTCCATGATGAAAGGTAGTCGTTTTTAGAGTGATAGGTGAGTTGCTTAGTGGGAGTCCCATCCAGCGAAAGCGAAAATATATCATAATTTCCGTTGCGGTCGCTGCTAAAAGCAAGCGATGAGCCTTGTGGGGACCAGGCCGGGAATTGTTCATTTGCAGGGTGGGATGTTATCCTGGTTGCCAATCCACCGGCATGAGAAACCTGCCAGATGTCACCCTGATAGGTGAACAATACTTTTTCGCCATCAGGACTAATGGCGGGTTGACGCACATAAGGGTTTTGGTCGTTTGCAATAGCTGAAAAAAAAGCCATCAGGCTCAAAATGAGTGTAATCGTAAATGTTTTGTAATTCATCAATGTTTAGATTTAGGTTTTACATTCAAAATTAGAAAAGTTTATGGATTTTTTAAGTTTTGCGATGTGGAATAGCACAAATTATTTTTACATTTGCATCCGCAAAACGCAAATTGTTCTTTAGAAATCAGAGCCCAGGTGGCGGAATTGGTAGACGCGCATGGTTGAGGGCCATGTCAACGTTAGTTGGTGCGAGTTCGAGTCTCGCCCTGGGCACTTTAAGTGAAAACTCTTTTGTTTATCAGGGTTTTATACGCCGAAAAACAAGTGCCTGCCCACGTGGCGGAATTGGTAGACGCGCTACATTCAGGGTGTAGTGACCTTCGGGTCGTGATGGTTCGACTCCATTCGTGGGCACTTTTAAAGCTTCATCAGGTTTCTGGTGGAGCTTTTTTGGTTTTATAGCATAGAGATACTTTCATTTTTTAGTATCCTTTTTATTTCGCGGTGCTTTTCTTTGGCGTCTACCCATGAATGATTTCCTTTAAGTTTTCTTCCGTGTCGTCCACAAATGGAAGTGCTTCAAAGCGTCCCTGGTAATACGCTTTTTCCAAATCCATAGTGTCCCTGAAGTCGCCATAATCATAAAGCGAGTATAGGTCGCTGGCGCCATCCCCGGTTTTGTTAACAAACCAAATCTGGTCTTTTCTGAATTTCTTCAAATCAAGAAAGCTTGTGTTATGAGTAGTGCACATAAGCTGTGCTTTCTCTGATATTTTAAACAGGTTAAAAATATAATCAATAATTTCTGTATGAAGGCTTTCGCCGATTTCATCCACCAGCAACACTTTATTTTGCTTTACGATGTAGAGGATTGATAAAATGTTGGTAAAGAGTTTAATCGTGCCTGCCGATTCCTCTTTGAAAAAGTCAAACGGAACCTTTGGTGCGGATTTGTGGTAACTAACAATTTCCAGATTTTCATCCATTATTTCTTCTGCTGAGAGTGTCAGCTCCTCCAGGTTGGCATTAAAATGTTTCCCGGGATTTTTAACCTTGCGTAGCTTTATATCTGAGATGTCGCTGTCTGCCACTTTTAAAGAATCAAGCAATGGCGCCTTGTAATCAATAAACAGATTTTCTATGTGCGGCGCATTGAGCCCGACATATCCCAGGATAAAATGGTTAGTGAAATAATTGAAGATACGCTTTCCTATTTCCCGATCCATCTGACTGGCACGGGAAATGAAAAGAGTCTTCTCCGAGGTGTTTTCCGCCACATCCATGGGGCGTTTGATGTCTTCGCCAAAGGAATATTTTTCTTTTTTGCTGCTCCCTGCCGTTTCATCCCGGGTAAAAACTTTTTTGATTCTTCCTTTGGGGTAATAATGAAGGCTTTCCGTCAGTATTTTATTTTCCATCAGCGAAAAAGCGTATTCATATTCTATGTCTTCAGCTACAAAGCGGATAAAATATGTGCTGGGCTTTTTGTCGTATCCTTTAAACTTGAACTTTTTATAATTGAAATTCGTGTTCTCGTTATGGTTGTGCGAATTCAGAACCATGTTATGACAAAAGCGGATGGCTTTGATGATGTTGCTTTTGCCGGAAGCATTTGCCCCGTAAATTACGGCTGTTTTTAGTACGTTTGTTTTCTCATAAGAAAAGATATTCTGACGCAACTCCTGGGCATTTTTCGACCGGATGTTACTAGCCCGCATATCCAGGGTTACCGTTTCCTTAATAGAGAAAAAATTGCTGATTTGGATTCCTAAAACCATTTTATAAGTCCTTTTCGTAAATATTTTACAATATATACACTTAAAACGGAATTAGCAAGTTTTTTGTTGTATCATAATAAATTATACCTATCACTTTTAAGCATGATTTTATACCGAAAGTTTGATAACAGACTGCAAACACACTTCAAATTTTATATTTTTACGAAAATTTAAAATCAACGAATCATTATGAGCAAAAATTTATTACTAATCAGTAACTCAACAAATGCAGGAGAATCATACCTGGGATGGCCCAAAAAGTTCATCAGGGAATTTTTATCGAATTATTCGGCGAAGAGGGTTTTATTTATTCCCTATGCCGGGGTAGGCCTTTCAGACAAAGGACTGGAAGATGCTTTTGATGCCTATGAAAAGAAAGTCAATAATGTATATCAGGAATTGGGATATGAAATTTACTCTATCCACAAGGAAAAAGATCCTGTAAAAGCAGTTCAGGAAGCAGAGGCGATTGCTGTGGGCGGTGGAAACACTTTCCATCTGGTTTATATGATGTACAAAGAAGGAATTATGGAGCTGCTCAGGGAAAAAGCTTTGTCAGGCACTCCATACATGGGCTGGAGTGCAGGCTCCAATGTGGCTTGTCCTTCCATCAAAACCACCAACGACATGCCGATTATCGAGCCGGAGAGTTTTAAGGTTTTAAACCTGATTCCGTTCCAGATCAATCCTCATTATCTGGACGCCAACCCGGAAGGCCATGGCGGAGAAACGCGTCAGCAGCGAATTGAAGAGTTTTTGCTGGCAAACCGCGAAATGTACGTGGTTGGACTACGGGAAGGATGCTTACTGGAAGTGCATGGCGATAAGATTGAGCTGAAAGGAAACCGCTCTATGCGCTTGTTTAAGTTCGGACAAGAACACAAAGAATTGGTTAGCTCAGATGACTTGAGCTTTTTGATGTAAAATCAGAGCCTAGCGAGATGAGGCTGTCTAACAAGGGGTT
>JBNJGK010000067.1:11180-15218 GCA_051747665.1 Bacteroidota bacterium
CCTTGTTTGAAGCTTGATTTTGAAAATATCCCAATAATACGAATGCCCATTCAGATTACAAGTCTGGCTTTAACGTGAGCACAAATATTTTTTACTGCTTCAGAATTTTTCTGTATTCTTTATTGTCATCATGCCTGATTTCAAGAATGTATAAGCCTTTGCTCAGGTTTTTGACCGGCAAGGTAAACTCCCTGTCATGAATTTCATCTTGTCTTATAATTCTTCCCTGTAAATTTGATAAAACATATTCAGCCTGTTTGGGAAAAGCCGAAAAGACAATATAAACCTGATTTTTTACGGGGTTTGGGAAAATGTTTATGTTCGTTTCCTGATTATTTGGTATGTCTGTACAATAATCGCGAAACAATGAAATTTGCCTGGCGGGACCTGAGCCACATGAATTGACTCCTCTGACGGAAATGTATGCCGGCCCGTGTGTTGAACTGTTCCACTCTACACGGGCAGAATTTTCATCACCTATTATTTCTCCGGCGCTGGAAGGGGTTAGGTTCCATTCATAATCCGTAGCAAAATAAGCGCCTGTTGTAGTGTAATACGTTTCAGGAACGGTATTGCAAAATGTATCCTGACCATCATAATAAATCGTATCTGGTCGCTGTGGAAGTGGTTCAATGCTGAGGGAAATGATATCCGAAACAGCCGGGTTATTGACAGCACATTCACTGCTGGAAATCAGTTTGCAATAGATTTCATCCTCATCCTGAAAATCATCGTCTTCATAAACAGCATTATTAGACTGCAACTCCTCATTCAGGTACCAGCTATAAGTTGGATTATTTCCACCGTTCACGCCTGATGCCGTGAAGGTAATCATATCTCCTTCGCAGGATTCTGTTGTGCTGGCTTCGATGGTTATGGACGTGTAAACCGTGTTAACGAGTTCAATATTTTTTTCTGCCAGGTCTCCTGTTCCGCACCCGTTTTCTCCGGCTACGGTTAAGGAGGCTTCGCCTTCAAAGTTTTCATTCCAGAATACGGTGGCCTCATTGCCATATTCTTCGATGCTGCCGGCATCTGAGTCTATCGTCCATATGTAATTCTGTGCATTTTCAATCTCATTGATGCTGTATATGCTGGAATCTGATCCGTTACATACCTGATCGTTACCAATAACTGAAGCAGGGGTGGCCGGAAGTGTTTCTATGTAAAACGAATCACCCGAATATGAAGCAGTTTGATAATTCATGCCAGAGAAAGAAGATTCTTCGAACCATTCTATTTCCGTCTGTGCGCTGGTGTGAGGATGAAACTGGATAAGGTACAGTGTATCTGTGTTTTCAAGCGTGTTTGCTTCGCTGTTTTCCCAGTAAATGGCCAATGTGTCGCCGTTTATCTCCGATACAGAATTTTCTAAAAAGGGTTGTTGTGCTATGACTGTATCAACGGAATAACTGGCTGTGTCGGTTTGGAGCATCAAATTCAGCCCGCTTATGTTCCTGAAATTTTGAGCTGTGACAGCAATTTGCCCGGTTTCGTTCGTGCAATATGCCTCTTCGGCCATCAGTGAAAACTGAACGGGCAGCGGCGATGAGTAGCTCAGGTTCACATAGCATGAAGTATCCGGATAAAAGTGCATAAAATTGTATCCCGATTCATCATCATAAGGAAATGAAACATCCAAATACTGATATACATTGTTGGTTGATTCATCCCAGAATTTATAATAGATTGAGTCGGAGCCATCCTCTGCAAATCCATCTTTAATGGTTGTGTTTGGATTATCTTTGTATGCGGTAAAGGTCACAGGAGCGTCTATAGCAGCGGAGTCTCTGATCGAACCGGCGCCAACGCAAATCAGCGAATCGCCGCTATTCACAAAAACACCCACCTGGTCGTAGTTAATCAGCATTTCACCGTCAATGGCTGCCTGTGTGATGTTAAATTGCATATTCCCTGACGTGGTTTCCTGCTGAACAGGAAGAAAATACTGGTCTGCTATGGAAGTGTTAACCGTATCTGAGGGCCGGGAAGAAATGCCATCGTAAACAGCTTGAATGTAATAGCTGTAATCGTCTATGACCACATTGCTGTCAATAAATTCAGGAGATGTCAGGAGTTCCTCGTTTATTTGTGTTTGGTTTCTGAATACATTGTATCCTTCGAATTCATATTCATAATTTTGGTTTTCGGTATTTTCATTCCATGATAAGTGAACGTCATAACCTTCCACTTCGAGGTTAACATTTTCAGGAGGGTAGGGCAGCCATTCGAGAAAAATACTGGCTTCACCGTCGGGAGTGAAAGTGCCGGAAGTATCCGTTTCGTTTTCCGGAAATGCTATCATGACATCCCGGAACTCCATTTCCTCATTATAGTCATAAAACCGGAAGTGCAGCGAGTCGCCCTCTTCAAAGCCAGGTTCTCCTGTTTCGGGATTTTGAGTTGGCAGCATGAGGGTTTCTGAAGCCGAAAAATCTTCCACAAGGCTTTTAGCCGCAAGGCATATTTCCTGGTCGCCGGTTTTTTTAAAAACCCCGATTTCATCAAACACATCCAACGATTCCTTCATAATTTCTGCTTGCAGGATTTCCAGCGTCATCGGGTTATAGAGTTCATCAACTGGTTCCGGATCAAAGAAAACCACATCGATGGTTACTACTTCAGGATCGGAAAAGTAGCTTGAACCCTCGTCATAAAGCGCTTTGACCTGGTAGCTGTAGTTTCCTGAAACCACGTTTTCATCAACGTAGCTTGTTTCTGTAATTGGTTCGTCATTCAACTTACTGCTATCCCTGAATACTTCATAGCCAATGATATTTCGTGAAGAATTCAGCCCCCACTCAAGGAATACTGTATGTCCCTCAGCTTGAATATCAGTTATTTGTGGCGGAGGAAGGTTGCTTTCGAAATAGATGTTTAAATAACTTATTTCTTCGTCTTCTTCAGGAAAGACCTCTCCCACGTAAGCATTTGGATTTTCATCGGAGAGTCCATAATTGTAAACATCATAAACCTGGTCCATGCTGGCATCATAGAATTCGAATTCAAAAGGTTCTCCGGGTTCATACCCTGTACCGTCATTGAGTTGTGAAAACGCTATTACCACTTCGGCTCCTTCTGAGTCATCGCTGGGTTCTATAGTAAGCTTATGGGCGCCAACGATTTTGTCGCCATAAAACACGGCGATCTCGTCCCCGGGGCTCAGGAAAGCTTCTCCCAGCATTGCTTCTTCAAGAAGAATTGTCCATGTTTCAGATGTTGGATCACCAGTGCCGGGTGGGAAGTCAAAATGCAGGTACTCATAGTTGGATATGATTTTTCGTTCTGACATTGCAGAAAACACAGAATCTTCAAACATGGCCTGAACCTCGTAAATAAAGGTTCCTTCTTCGTATAATGTTTGTGTATGAGACAGCGATTGTGTTAAATTTTCGTTTAGGGTGTCGCCGTTTTGAAAGATAAAAAAACCCTGAAAACCATCTAAATCAGTGTCATATTGCCAGGTAAGGTGTATCTGTGTGGGTTCGCCTTCATCCTGGTCAAGTTCTGCCTGCACGTTAGCCGGCGGCGGCATTTGATCCTGAGCGGTGGCATAAAAGGGTAAAAAAAACACATATCCCGCAAGCAGGATAAACGATAAAGATAACCGGGTGAAAAAAGCATTATTCATTTCCAAGGTGCTATCGTAAGATATTAGTCAAAAGTACATAAAATTTTAACAAAAAAAAAGAGCCCATAAAAACAGGGCTCTTTTTTCGTTCGCATTGAACACCAATTAGCACATCATTTTACGGCAAAGCGCAAACTGCTCTGACGATTTTTAAAGGTGGTTTGCAGGATGTAAATACCTGCATCCAAATTTCCAACATTCAAACTATACTCGTTGCTGTTGATTTCTTTTTGCAGCATCACCTGACCTGAGGCATTCAATACCCTGATTTCAGTGATATCTTCCTCTGTAGTGATGTTCAGGTGATCGGTAGCCGGGTTCGGATAAACATTCATGGCTGTTTCACTGTCCAGCTCAGGAACATCCAGTTCGCTCAGCGAAGTCTTAATAATGCTGTAAGCGCCATC
>JBNJGK010000068.1:0-15167 GCA_051747665.1 Bacteroidota bacterium
CTAATGCTTTATTAAATCGATTTTGGAAGCTTATTTTTCTTCAACAAGAAAAACATCTTCGTGGTCTTTCTTCATTTTGTATTTCTCCCGGGCATGTTTTTCCAGGCTGTCCATGTTAGCGTTTAATGTTCTGATGAGCATGCTGTCGGACTGGATTTCCTGCTGATAGAACACTTTTTGCTGCTCCATTTCTTCTATCTTGTTTTTCAGCATAACCTGCCTTGAAATGTTGAAATCATCCAAAAACAAAATCCACACAGCAAATACTAAAACCAAAAATAATATCACACGCTTTCGCGTGATGGCTCTTTTTAACATCATCATAATCCTAAATCATCACTAATTTTCTTCATGCCATCCATGGCTATAAGAATAAACTGCTGTAAAGATAATCCAATCTTTTCACACTCCATAATGTTATCGCGGTTAACAGAAGCAGCAAAACCTTTCTGTTTCATGCGTTTTGCAACGGATTTGGGTTTTACTGATGCCAGCTTTTTATCCGGATAAACCAATGTTGTAGCGGTTATCATCCCTGTAATTGTCTCAGCGGCAGCCAAAGCATGATCAAGTTCCGTTTCACGTTTTCGATCCTCTGCCATATCATTATGACGAATAACAGCCCGGATCATATCTTCATCCATGTTCTTCTGTTTCATTATCCGTGCGGTAAGCAACCCGTGCTGCTCTGGGTCTCCTTCTGTTTTTTCCGCATCCAAATCATGCAATAGACCTGTAATAGCCCACTTGTGCACATCCCTGCCGAGGTTTTCTGCCAATTCTTTCATCACGGCCTCAGAAGCAAGGCAGTGTTTTCGCAGGTTTTCTCCTTTTACATATTCAAACAAAAGCTCAAGCGCTTCTTCTCTTGATGGTATCATGCCGAACTATTTTTAATGCGAAATTACACATTTCATAATTTCTTTTCCATAGAAAGAAACAAGTCTGTTATCAACCCATCAGCCACTCCAATTTTGGGCGCTTCGGTAAAATCAGCCTGTATTTGCTGCATGATCCCCGTAAAAATGCGGGCGGCAGGAACGATTACATCAGCCCGGTCTTCCCGAAGATTATACCGCAACATCCGCTCTTTTACATCCAATGCTTGCATATGCAGGATGGCAGTATTCAGCTCGTTAAATGAAATTAACCGGTTTTTCATATCTCCATAAAGTTTAACCAGTTTGTTGATATTGCCACCGGAGCCAATCAGGTGAATCTTGCCATAATAGCCCTGAAACTGCTTAAGCCAGGTTATCATCCGTTTTTTTGATTGTTCATAATCAGGCCCGCTTGTCTTTCGCAGCGTCCCCAGGGGAAAAGATTCTTCAGCAACCAGTCCGGCGTCTGTCAGAACAGAAATCTCGGTGCTTCCTCCGCCTACATCCACAAACATGGTAAAGCTATAACTCTCACGAGGCTGAATTTTTCCTGTATTCCGGATAAGCCTGGCTTCCTCAAGGCCATCAATCAGTTTAACTTCCATGCCGGTATATTCCCTGACCTGTTTCAGCAATGTGATTCCATTTTTTGCCTCACGCATGGCTGCGGTAGCACAAACTGCATAAGCCTCCGGTTTATAAATGTTTAGAAGATGTTTGTACGCCTGCATTGTATCCAGGAACATTTCACTCCGTTCCCGGCTGATTGTTCCGCTCTGATACACATCCTTACCCAACCGCAGCGGCACCCGAACCAAATTTTGTTTGCGCAAATCAACGCGTTCATGATTCCATGAAGCATGCGAGATAAGCAACCTTGCTGCATTAGATCCGATATCAATGGCAGCCAGCAAATGGCTCATATATCCTCCTTCTGCACTCGCTTTTCTTTCTTGTAATGTGTCTTTTTCAGGTAATTATATATTTCAACCTGAGAGCGAATGTGCTTCTCCCCTGAAGTTTTGCGATACTGGTTTGGATTATCCCTTGAAATAATTCGTGCTTTCTGGTTATCCTGCATCTGTATCTGCAGCATAGTATAAAGCTCTTTTTGAATGTCTCTGTCGAGAACCGGGCAGGTTGTTTCAATGCGGTTATCAAAGTTCCGGGGCATCCAGTCTGCCGAGGTTATAAAGTACAGCGGATGATTGTTATTGGAAAATACCAGCACGCGTGAGTGCTCTAAAAACCGGTCTACAATACTGAATGCTTCAATGTTTTCGCTAACCCCTTCTATTCCGGGAATTACAACACAAATACTACGCACAATCAAAGTAAGCTTGACGCCAGCCTGGCTTGCCTCGTAGAGCTTTTTAGTAATCGTTTGATCCGTGATATTATTTAATTTGATAATAGCCCATGCATCCTTTCCTTGCCGGGCATTTTCAATCTCATTATCAAGCAGCCCTATAAAAAAGTTGCGCTGATTAAAAGGAGAAATCACAAGTTGGTTAAGCTCTGGCTGTGTATACCGTTCTTCAAAGAGCTGAAAGATGCGATCAACATCTTCCGTTATGCTTTGGTCTGATGTTAACAAGGCATCATCAGCGTAAAGCTTGGCTGTAGATTCATTAAAGTTGCCGGTACTGATATTGGCATAACTGACATAACCTTCCTCCTCTCGCCGTTTTATTAGAATGAGCTTGCTATGCACCTTATATCCGGGTATGGCCTGAATTACTTTTACGCCTTCATCCTTAAATTTTCCGGTTAGCTGTATATTCGCCTCTTCATCAAAACGGGCCTGCAACTCCATAAACACCGTAACCGCCTTGCCGCTGCGCGCTGCATTAATAAGTGCATTCACCACATTAGAGTATTTGGCCGTACGGTAAAACGTCATTTTTATAGCCGTAACCGTTGGGTCAATAGATGCTTCGCGAAGCCAGTCAATGATATGCTGAAAAGACTGATACGGATAATGCAGGCAGATGTCTTTGTTCTTAATCTTCTGGAATATACTTTGGTTAATTGGCAAATCCGGATGAAACATTGGAGCCATCTTATTGAAATACAAATTTGGTTTATCAAACTTAGGGAAGTCCATGAAATCCTTGAAGTTGTGATACCGCCCTCCGGCCCGGATATCGTCATCATTTTTAAGCTTCAGCTTCTTTCTTAACTTATCCAATAATTTTTGAGGCATAGTTTCGTCATACACAAACCGCACCGGGTTTCCCCGCTTACGTCTTTTAACGCTCTCAGCCATTGCCTCTATGAATGTTTTAGATACGTCATAATCCACATCCAGCTCTGCATCCCGTGTAAACTTAACGGTGTACGCATCAAACGTATCGTATCCAAAAACCCCGAAAACATCATCCAGGCAATAGCGGATAATATCATCCAGCAAAATAATAAATTGCTGACCCATCTCCGGTTTCAAAGTATAAAACCGAGAATGAATCTTAGACGGCACTTTTGCTAAGGCATAATCTATTTTATCCGGATCTGTCGAGCTACGGCACTCAACAGCCAGGTATATCGAGCGGTCTTTTAACGTGCTGATGTTTTGCAATGAGTATAGCATCATCGGGAAAAGATATGGACGAACCTTATCGCGAAAATATTTTCTTACCTCGCGCCCCTGCTCATCCGATAACTGGGTTTCATTCAGCAAAACAATGTTTTCGCGATACAGTTCCACCACCAATTTACGGTAAGCCCATGTAAACATTTTTTCCTGTTCTTTAACAATATTGCTGATAGCATCCAGTACTTTTTGAACAGCTTGCTCGTCTCCGCCCTCAATTTCCCGAAGTTTTTTCAACCGCTTCAAAGTTGCAATGCGTACTCTGAAAAATTCATCACGGTTATTGGAGAATATGCCCATAAACTTCACCCTTTCCAGTGTAGGATTGGACTCATCGAGGGCTTCCTGCAAAACTCTTTCATTAAAATGGAGCCAGCTAATCTCTCGATTGATAAGTTTTTTGTTATCTAATTCAATCATTTGCTTCTTTTCAGTTCTTTTTATTTCTTTTTGAGCATTCGCGGTGTAATAAAAAACCGTAAGCTGCTCTTTAGCGAAGAAATATCTTCCCAGCGATCTATATCAAAATCAATACATACCACACCGGAAGTAGGGATATTATCGATTTTTGGAATGATAAAATGATTTGCAAAGTTCGTTAAAGTAGGATTGTGACCAAATATCATCAGTGAATCCACTCCTGATGGCAAATCAAAAAATAAATTCTGCAGACGCTCTGCATCTGCAGAATAAAGCAAACTATCGCGCTGGATCTCCTCTTCGCTATGTTTAAGCGCCTTGCCAACAATTTTTGCCGTTTCATATGCTCTCACCGCCGGACTGGAAATAATATAATCCACAACAATATTGTTTCGAAGCAAATAATCAATCACACGCTTCGTACGCTTTTTGCCCTTTTCCAGCAAAGGCCTCTGATCATCAGGAAGCTCAGGGTAATCCCATGACGACTTGGCATGTCTTACGATATACAATGTTTTCATAAGCTGTAATTATAGATGTAAAACTCCATTGGCATAAAAATAACTAAAAAAATTACATAAAGTGCTGTTAACACAATCTATCAGGCTTTTCTTTCTTGAAAATACACAGATTTAACAATGTTTGCAGACGAATGTTAAGTTTTTCTACTTAAATTCACAACGTCGTTATGACGAAAATCGTTTTGGCATATTGCTAATCCTGAATCATAAGTCTGAAACATGAAATATTTTGAGATAGCACTAAACAAACCACGATTTGATGCAACAATTTCTTCTTAAATTTCGTCTAATATGTGTTACTTTTGGCTATTTTGATGATATATAAGGGGAGAGTTTGAATAGCGTGATTATAAATCATTCAATTAAGGAGTTGAATTGAAAAAATTACACCTTCATATTTATAGTGCAGTAATAATACTTGTCTTGCTGACCTGGCCTGTGACTTCATCGCATGCAGATAACAGCGATACAACCAGCCTGGAAAAATATGCCAAAGCCACTCGCGAATTAGGCCAGGACAAAGATGCTGTAAGGTATATACATGAGGGCCTGCGCATTGCACAAGCTGAAGAAAAGTACAATTATCAACTCTTTTTTACTTTGAAAATGGCAGATTACTATCGTCATTCTGAAATAAATGATGAAGCCATGAGCTACTATCTTCAGGCTCTGGGATTAGCCAAGATGCAGCAAGACACCCTCTCACATGCCAAAGCATTAAACGGTTTAACAGAATTGTATCTGGAAAATAACATGCATTCAAAGGCCTCCAGCTTTAATAGCAAAGCGATAAATATGCTTTCGGATTCCATTTATCCGGTGGTGAGCGGCAAAAGTCATGAAATCAAGGCAAAACTCCTCTATAATGAAAAGCAATGGCATAAGGCAATTGAAGCGGCTGAAAAAGCAATAGCATTATATAGTACTTCAGGTGATGAGGATGGCTTAATAAGGCAATGGCTGCTGATAGCGCGTATTTATTCAGAAAACGATTTACAGGCACAATCGGTAAAATTCCTTAACAAAGCATTGAAACGATTAAATAAGGTAGAAAGCGATGAGGTAGCTATTACCCTATATCAAGAGATGGCCACGCTTTATGAAGAAAGCGGAAAAGCTGACAGCGCCCTGCACTATTGGAACAAGGGGCTGTCTTTGGCAAAAAAAGCAAACAAATTAAAGCTGGAAGCTCAACTGCTATCAGGTAAAGCTCAGACACTTGAAAAAATGGAGCGCAACAACCAGGCGCTGAAAGCTTACAAGCGTCATCATCAATTACAGGATAAACTTGATCAGATAAACGCTCGCGAAAACCTGCAACGCCTTGAGGTAGAATATCGAACCAACAGAGAAAAAGAGAAAAACCGCAGGCTAAGAAAAGAGCTGGCAGAAAAAGAGAACACACGAAACCTGCTCATTTTAATTACAATAATATTATCGCTGGCGCTGATAGCGCTTTTAGCCTACCGCAGATACCGCAAGCAACGACGTGTGACAGCTACACTGGAATCATTCAACAATGAATTGGAAAGACGGGTAGCACAGAAAACACGCGAATTGGCTTTGGAAATGAAAGAGCGTGAAAAAAAATCAGTGGAGGCAGAGGAAGCGCGAAAGAAAGCCGAAGAGTCTGACCGCCTCAAAACCGAGTTCCTTCGTAATATATCTCACGAAGTCAGAACTCCCATGAACCGGATCATTGGCTACAGCGACTTGCTTGTTGAAACAAGCCAGCAAGAAGATGAAATAACATATGCATCTGTCATCAAAAAAGACAGTGAGCGTTTGCTGAAAATCATTACCGATATCGTAGAACTATCCCGACTTGCTTCTGAAGATTTACAACCCAACATGGAACCTTTGAAGCTATCACTTCTTATAGATAATGCAAAGCGCTCATTTGTGAGCGAAGCCCCGGAAGATGTGACATTTAATACTGAGACTGCGGATGAACTAAAAAACATGAACATTGTAACTGACCCTGAAAGATTACTAAACATTTTAGGTCATCTTGTAAGCAACGCTTTTAAGTTTGCCCGCCCCGGCAATGTTACGCTCTCCATTCACAAAGGAGCAACCACGCTTGATTTCACTGTGCAAGACGATGGCCCCGGCATTGACCCGGAAAAACTGAGCATCATCTTTGATTATTTCAGGCAGGCTGATGGGTCGAGCACCCGCCCGGCAGGTGGTTTAGGAGCCGGACTGACCATAGCAAAACACCTCACAGAAATCTTAGGCGGAAAGCTACATATAGAATCGCAGCCCGAAAAAGGAACCACAGCCATTGTAAGCTTTCCATTGAAAACCATCATGAAGCAAGAAGCCTCGAAACCTGTAAGCAACCATGAACCAACATGGAAAGGAAAAAAGGTTTTAATTTTTGATGAATCCAATTCTAACGTTAAATTTATCAAAGCTATGCTCAAAAAAACCGGACTGGAAGTTCTCCATGTAAGGTATGCCGGAAAACTGAAAAAAGCGCTAATGAACGGAAGCGATGCAAGCCTTGTTATCATTAACTATCCCGAACCAAAAGTTACGGAAGAATTAATCTCCCATATTAAATCCTTATATTATACTTTGCCTGTAATCCTGATGACATCAACAGGCACATTTAACCATTCCCAAACTAAGGCGGATGAAGTCCTGACTTTACCGGTGTCTTATAAAGTGCTGCTTGACAGCATCCGTAAATTGCTCGAAGAAAATAACCACCTTTAAAAATATCGCCCTATCTTTGTATTATGATATATAGTAAAGCGATAGCAAGACAAACAGCAGCCTACCTGCTTCATATTAAAGCTGTAGAGCTTAATAACAAACACCCTTTTCAATGGGCCTCAGGGTGGAAGTCTCCGATTTACTGCGACAATAGAAAAATACTTTCATATCCTGAAATCAGAACACAAATACGCATTCATTTTGAAGAAATCATCAACGAACAATACCCACAAGCAGAAGTAATTGCAGGAGTGGCAACCGGCGGCATAGCTATAGGCGCATTAGTAGCTCAGGCGCTTAACAAGCCGTTTGTGTATGTAAGAAATGCATCAAAAGGACACGGCTTACAAAACAGAATAGAAGGCGTTTTGCAATCCGGACAAAATACAGTTGTAATAGAAGACCTGGTCTCAACCGGCAAAAGCAGCCTGAGTGCTGTTGATGCTTTAAAAGCCAGCTACGCCAATGTAGTTGGCATGGTCTCTATCTTTGACTATGGCTTTCAGATGGCAGCGGAAAATTTCGCAGAAAAAGAATGCGAGCTGCTATCGCTTTCTGATTATGAACATCTTCTGGAAGTAGCATTAGAGCAAGGCTATATTCTTAAGACCGATATTAAAGCTTTAAGCCAATGGAGGTTAGCTCCTGAAAAGTGGGGAATGCATCAATAATAAAAAACCACTTCCTTTAAATCACATTCATAAGTGCATCCGTCGTCATCTTTCAGAATTAGTAATCCAAAATCGGTTATGCCCTCAATGGTGGCAAACATAATTTCTCCTCTGATTTTATATTTGTGACGGGTTTTATATTGAAACAAACTGTTTAAAAAATGATTCCTGAGTTGATTTGGCTCCAGCAAATTATTAGGATGCAGTTGACGGTCTAAGCTGGATTTTAAGGTTTCCAGAACTTTTTCGGGATTATATTGCTTTCCTGTAATCATCTTAAGTGAAACCGGATTAGGAATCCATGCCGGAAACGTCTCCATATTGAGGTTTAGTCCAACTCCTATCATCGAATAGAGAATATTTTCGCCCATCAAATGATGTTGGATTAGAATTCCGGCAATTTTCCCTTTCTGCACCAGAATATCATTCGGCCATTTTATATAAACCTGATCCCCGGTTTCATGAGCAAAAAAGTTTTTTAAAGCCACTGCCACAGCCATACTGATAATATACTGACGACTTGCATGAATGCTCCCGGGCGAAAGCAAATAGCTAAACGTTAAACTTTCGCCTGGCGTGCTGTACCATTTGTTATCTGTCAAACCACGACCAGCCGTTTGCTCGCGGGCCGCCACTACCGAACCTCCTTTCAGTTCTGAGAGGTGACCGGTTAGGTAATCCTGAGTTGAAGTAAGAGAATCAAACCAAAAAATGTCGTTGTGTGGTTTCATGCCATAATTTTGTTGTCAAAAATAAAACGAACTTCGTCAGTATAAAAATAACGCTGATTTTATATTGCTGTGTTGATGAACGCAAAACCCATGGATTTTAGTAATTTTAGCATATAAAAAAACCATAAAACAAAACCTGTCAATTTGACAATCATGCCGTCTGCCTGGCAAGTATCAAAAATAAACAACAAACTTTTATCAAAAAAAAGACCTGATTTATATTCAATTTTAACAACGTGAAAAAATAGTTTGAACAAATAGCCTTTGCCTTAAGTTTGTTAGGTACAAACAAAAACGGTAACGCAGGATTTCAATTCATTGATTTAGATTCTTAAAAAAAAGTATGATATTTTTGACTAATTTTGCATGCTTATTGTTATTTACTAAATATGACGTTAACACACAGAGAAACACAAAGTAAAACATCTGTAGACAGGGCAAAAGACCTACTGCTTGACAAAAAAGCCAAACATCTGGCTGTTATCGATTTACAAAATCTGGAAAACAGAGTTTGCGATTTTTTTATCGTAACCCACGGCACATCAGACCGGCATGTGCAAGGGTTGGCCGAAAATCTGGTGGATGGAATGAAAGATAAAGAACATGTTTCACCCTGGCATGTAGAAGGAATGCAAAACAAAGAATGGATTCTAATCGACTACGCAGACATAGTAGTACATATCTTCCGTCAAGAGATTCGAAGCTTTTACAAACTCGAAGAACTCTGGGCTGATGCTGAAATTACCTACTACGAAAGCGAATAACCAAATACTGATAAGATAATAACCGAATGGCAGAAAAGAACGAAAATAACAACAAACAAAATACTGGCCAACAACAGGGTGACAACAAAAACAAAATGAATAAGCCAAAATTCAATTTTTATTGGATTTATGGTTTGATTATCCTCATGTTTCTTGGCTTTAATCTCTTTAATTGGGAAGGCACTACGAAAGAGACCAACTGGGGTGAATTAAAGAACATGCTTCAGAATGAAGAGGTTCGGAAAGTTGTTCTCGTTAATAAAGAGTTTGCTGAAATATATCTGAAGGAAGATGCTCTGGATCTCAACAAGCATGAGGATGTCAGGCCTAACAATTTCTCTCAGGAAACACCACATTATATTTATACGATTGGGTCTGTAGATAAATTCTACGAAAACGTGGAGGAAGCACAGCAAAACGTAGAAAATCCGGTTTACATCAATAATGAAAAGCGAAGAAACTGGGGAGGAGAAATCCTGAGTTGGATATTTCCTTTATTACTGTTAGTAGGTATCTGGTTCTTTTTCATGCGCATGATGACCCGCGGTGGCGGCGGTGGCGGCGGCCAGATATTTAACATCGGGAAATCAAAGGCCCAGCTTTTTGATAAAGAAAACTCCGTAAATGTTAATTTCAAAGATGTAGCCGGCCTTGAAGAAGCCAAAGTAGAAGTCATGGAAATTGTAGACTTCTTAAAGAAACCGGAAAAATATACGAACCTTGGCGGGAAAATCCCTAAAGGAGCGCTACTTGTAGGCCCTCCCGGAACAGGGAAAACATTGTTAGCCCGTGCTGTGGCAGGCGAAGCCGCTGTACCTTTCTTTTCACTTTCAGGTTCTGATTTCGTGGAGATGTTTGTAGGCGTAGGTGCCTCAAGAGTACGTGATTTATTTAAGTCTGCCAAGGAAAAAGCTCCTTGTATTATCTTTATTGATGAAATTGATGCTATAGGCCGATCCAGAGGTAAAAATGCTATGACGGGCGGAAACGACGAAAGGGAAAATACACTCAACCAGTTGCTCAGCGAAATGGATGGTTTTGCCGCTAACACTGGTGTAATCATCCTGGCGGCTACAAACCGTGCTGATGTATTGGATAAAGCTTTGCTGCGAGCCGGACGGTTTGACCGGCAAATTCATGTAGAACTGCCCGACCTAAAGGAACGACAGCAGATCTTTCATGTACATACCCGCCCACTCAAGATATCTGATGAGCTGGATGCGGAATTTCTTGCAAAGCAAACCCCAGGCTTCTCCGGTGCAGATATTGCAAACGCATGTAACGAAGCAGCCTTGATTGCTGCCCGAAAAAATAACAAAACCATTACCAAGGCTGACTTCATGGATGCCATCGACCGGATCATAGGAGGACTGGAGAAAAAGAGTAAAATCATATCAGCCGAAGAGAAAAAGACCATTGCTTATCATGAGTCTGGACACGCCGCAGTAAGCTGGCTCCTGAAGCACGCTTCACCATTGGTCAAAGTTACAATCGTTCCACGAGGCAAATCATTAGGAGCAGCTTGGTATTTACCCGAAGAACGGCAAATAACTACTTACGACCAAATGCTGGACGAATTGTCAGCCCTGCTGGGAGGTAGAGCTTCAGAGCAAATCAACTTCGGTGTAGTATCAACCGGCGCACTTAACGACCTGGAACGCGTTACTAAGCAAGCTTATGCTATGGTAGCCTATTTTGGACTGAACGACAAACTAGGCAATATCAGCTACTACGATTCTACCGGACAGCAAGAATACTCTTTCCAGAAGCCTTACAGCGAAAAAACTGCCGAAGATATTGATGCAGAAGTGCATAAATTAATCGAGCATGCCTATCAAAGAGCAGTTAAAATACTGAAAGACAACAAAGAAAAAGTGGACAAGCTGGCTAAACAACTCCTTGAGCGCGAGGTAATATTTACCGATGACTTAGAAGAGATTTTCGGGAAAAGAGAAGATGGGCATACTGAAAAAGCCATCCCACGACTCAAGGATATAAAAGAAGAAGAAGAAAAAGAACAAAAGCAGCAGGAAGAACAAAACCGTGAAGCGGCGGATTCTGATGCAGAAACAGAGCATGAAAAGCATAATAATGAGACCGGAGATGATGAAGACAAATCTGCTTCTAAGCATTCTTCTGGCAGTGACTCTTCAAAATCTTCTACTAAAAAAGATTCAAATAAAAAGAAAGACAGGAGTTCCGGAGATACAGATGAAGAATCCGGGAATCAGCCATCATAAACCACTGTTTATGCAAGACAACTGGAGCAAAATATATGAGTCAGGACAACAATTTCAGGTAGAAATTATTAAGGGCATGCTTAAAGAGCATGGCATAGAAGCCGTTAGCCTTAATAAGCAAGATTCTGTATACCATATCGGTTCTTTTGAGCTTTACGTGCCCGTTGAAGATGCCTTCAAAGCCAAACAAATCATAGAAAAAAGTCAGGGTGAATAATTTTTTTCAACGACTCATAACAGGTGTTCTTTATGTGGCTACCACTGTAGCGGCAATAGTATTGCACCCTGCTGCTGCAGCAGTGCTTTTTGGCATTGGAGCGTTTCTAAGCCAGCGCGAATTTCTTCAAACTTTCAATGGAAAATCCAAACCACATATTATTTTATCCCTTGTCTCAGGAGCTTTTATTTATGCATTGATCTCAGTGCATGCGTTGTCGCTTATCAACGCTCAATGGCTTGGTTTACTGTTTCTACCAATAATAGCGGTATTTATGGCTGAGCTTTACCGTAATCAGGAAAGTCCGTTCCAAAACATCGGAACAACCATTATTTCTTTTGTTTACGTAGTAGCTCCTTTTTCATTGCTAAACTACATCTATCAATACGGCGAAAGCTTGTCAGAACATGTTTACCAGTTTATCCTTGCTTTTTTCATTTTAATCTGGATCAATGATACGCTGGCATACCTTACAGGCCTGCTGGCAGGTCGCCATAAATTATTTCCCAGAATTTCGCCCAAGAAAACATGGGAAGGCTTTTTCGGTGGTTTCCTCTTTAGCCTGGCGGCAGGGTATGGTTTGTTTGCTGTCTTTTATGGTTCTTCCATTGAAACATGGTTGGGTTATGCCGCTTTAGTTGCTATATTTGCTACTTTTGGCGACCTTGTGGAGTCTATGTTGAAACGTGATTTTGAGGTGAAAGACTCCGGGAACATCCTTCCGGGACACGGAGGAATGCTCGACCGGTTCGATGGTGTTTTGCTGGCATCGCCGGCAGCTTATTTGTATCTTAAATTTATAATTTGAAATTGATATATGAAAATACACCCGGCGGGTTATCATATAATTACTAAGTTTTTGCTTTTTCTGTTGTTAATCAACGGGTTAATATGGTTATTGCCGGAAGGTATTATTGCACTCAGCATAACAGTATCCGGGCTTAGCCTGGCCCTTTTCACAGGAGTGCTGATGTTTTTCAGAAGACCCGAAAGACCTCCAGAAAACTTACCTGACAACACGATTATTTGCCCTGCCGACGGAACAATTGTAGTGATTGAAGAAGTTATGGAGCCCGAATATTTTAAAGATATGCGGCTTCAGGTATCCATCTTTATGTCTATTACCAATGTGCATATCAATTGGTATCCCATTAGCGGCATTATCAGTTATGTAAAATATCATGCAGGAAAATATCTTGTGGCCTGGCATCCGAAATCTTCCGAATTAAATGAGCGCAACAGCATCGTAATAGCAAAAAACCATCAACATGAAATAATGGTAAGGCAAGTTGCCGGTTTTGTAGCCCGGAAAATTTACAGCACCGCCAAACTCGAGCAAAAGGTTGAAAGAAGTGATGAGATCGGAATGATTAAGTTCGGTTCGCGTGTAGACCTTTATCTTCCTTTGGGTACAGAAATTAACGTAGCTCTTGATCAAAAAGTCCGCGGCGGAAAAACCATCATTGGCAAATTATAAAACCGCAACCCGCAAAAGCTAAAGAAACGGTTTTGCTTTGCACATTCCGCCATAAATTCTATTTTTGACGGCTCTAACAAACGCAAAATCTATGAAGAAAAACCCGATAGACTTTTTCCTAAACGGCGTAGAGCGTGTAGGAAATGCACTGCCACACCCAGCTACATTGTTTGGTATCTTTGCTTTAACCGTATTAGTCTTGTCTGCCATTTTCTCAGCTATTGGAATAACGGCTGTACATCCGGGCACAGGTGAAACCTATGAAGTTGTCAACCTTCTATCCCGGCAAGGAATCCATATGATCCTTGAGAATATGGTAACTAACTTTACGGATTTTGCTCCGCTGGGCATTGTTATCGTTGCCATGCTGGGTATCGGGTTAGCCGAAAACAGCGGCTTAATTGCTGCAGTCATCCGCAGCCTGGTATTGTATTCTCCTGAGCGGTTACTAACCTTTATCATTGTTTTGGCCGGCATTCTGTCTAACCTGGCTTCTAGTGTAGGTTATGTCTTGCTGGTGCCTTTGGCAGGAACGATTTTTATGGCTATCGGGCGTCATCCTATAGCAGGCATGGCTGCCGGTTTTGCCGGTGTATCCGGTGGGTATTCCGCTAATCTGGTTTTAGGCACAATAGACCCGCTGTTAGCAGGTCTTTCTCAGGAAGCTGCAAAACTGGTAGAACCAGGATATACGGTAAATCCTACAGCGAACTACTATTTTATGGTTGTTTCTACTTTTCTTATTGCCTTTGTAGGAACCTGGATTACAGAAAAAATTGTAGTACCACGCTTAGGAAAGTACGACAAAACAGACCAAAAAGAAGAAGAAATACAGCGTTTGAACAGCCAGGAGAAAAAAGGCATCAAAAAATCCCTTATTGTATTGGGCGTTTTTGTGGCGTTGCTCTTAATCGGCCTTCTGCCAGAAAACGGCATCCTGAGAGGAGAAGGGGGTGATTTTCTCAAATCTCCCGTATTGAGCGGTGTTGTAGCGATATTATTCCTCGTAGCCGGCATGATGGGGCTGGTCTATGGTGTTTCTGTGGGGAAATACAATAACGATAGCGATGTGATGAAAGGCATGTCAGAATCCATGAAATCACTTTCCGGATATTTGGTGCTGGTATTTTTTGCAGCCCAGTTTGTAGAGTATTTTAACTGGAGCAATTTAGGGATTATTTTGGCTATTGATGGCGCTAAGCTGATACAAAGCCTCAACCTCGGACTGGTTCCTTTGGTGATAATGTTCATAATTTTTGCCGGATTAATTAATCTGGTTATGGGAAGCGCTTCAGCAAAATGGGCTCTGATGGCTCCGATTTTCATTCCTATGTTTATGTTTTTAGGATACACCCCCGAGCTTACACAGGTGGTATACAGGATTGGTGACAGCGTTACGAACATCATTTCGCCTATGATGAGTTTCTTTGCGCTAATCATTGTCTATTTCCAGAAATACGATAAGAATGCCGGAATCGGTACCCTGGTAGCCACCATGCTTCCATACTCCATCGCTTTCTTTATAGGATGGGTCATTTTGCTGATAATATGGCTGCTGGTCGGTCTACCTTTAGGTCCCGGAGCCGGTGTACATCTGTAAATACTGAAATAGTATCCTTTTAGTAACCTCTGGCTTTGGCGCCGCCCCAGGTAAGTGGTCTTTTTTGGTCGCCGGCCAGGTAGAGCGTTTGTGTTGGGAACGCAAAGTCGATACCTTCTTTATTAAAGCGATGCAGGATTTCATGATTTACCCACTCTGTAAACTCCATGTAGGCCCAATAGTCAGGCGGATGATACCAGTAGATAAACATGATATTCAGCGAATCGCTGTTCAGCTCGCTAAAATACACCCGAGGCGGAAAGTCCTCTTTCATTCCTTCATGGTTATCCAAAATTTCTTTCATGATTTCTACAGCCCTTTTTAATTT
>JBNJGK010000069.1:0-15084 GCA_051747665.1 Bacteroidota bacterium
TTTTGGCGCTGTTTGTTCATTTTTAATAACTTTACCCTCCTGAATGCACACAGGCAATACTGCTGTGTATTCCACTAATCAACAAAATGTCAAAAAGCAATAATCAAGCTACTATGACCAAAAAAGAGAAAATCTTCAGCGGCAAAACGCTGGCTATTCTGACCGGTGGCGGAGACACGCCGGCTATCAACTCAAGCATCGAATCCATCCGTAACCGTGCCTCTATGCTGGGGTTCAGGGTTTATGGTGTTCGAAAAGGCTGGAAAGGCCTTTTGGGAGAAGGGGATATAGTTGACCTAACAAACGTGCCCTATGAAGGATGGTACGGCGGAACTGCTCTGGGCAGCAGTCGAACAAACCCTTACCCCTCTAAAAAAAATCCCGAAAGCCGGGTAGACCAGGTATTGAAGAATCTGGAACGCTACAAAATTGATGTGCTGGTCACTATTGGCGGCGATGATACTAACGGCGCCGCTAAAAAGTTATATGAAAACCATAACATCCCTGTTATTGGTTTTCCTAAGACCATTGATAACGACCTGCGCACCAAAACCATACACCACTACAACGGCAAAGAGATCGAAGCTGTATTATGTCCGGGCTTCCCATCGGCAGCCAAAGCTGTTGCTGAGTTTACGGGCAGACTGCGCACTACCGCTGAATCGCACAACCGTATTTTTGTAATGGAAGTGATGGGACGCAATGCCGGGTGGCTTACAGGCAGCGCCATATTCGGGGGTTCCGATATTGCCCTGATTCCCGAAATTGAAATGACCAAAGACCGCAAAGACCGTTTCTTTCAAACCATTGAAAAAGCATACAAGGATTCTCCTACAAAAAGCCTGATTATTCCCGTATCAGAAGGCGTTAGATGGTATGACGATGAAAAGCAAAAGCTGGATGTGGTGTATGCAAGCGCCGAAGTGGATGAATACGGACATCCCCGCTTTGGAGGCATCAGCGGGAAAATTGCTTCGGAGATAAACAGCAAACTAGGCATTGATGCCCGTGCCCAGATTTCCGGGTATTATCCCAGAGCAGGAACCTGCCGAAAATACGACCGCAAGCTTACCCTCACGCTCGCAGATAAAATCGTCGACCTGCTGCTTAGAGAAGATTACGGCAAAATGCCTGTGATGAGCAAAATTGTTCCCTACCTGGAAGTGGAAGAATTTCATGCAAAAGCCATTGACATGGGAAACGTAGGAAATCAACCTTTGCAAAAGGACTATTATGATGAGGACACCTTTAGCTTTACTGAAGCTTATCGCGATCTTTTAGGAATGATTGTAAGAAGGTTACGATTCAAAGAGTTTCTGCCTGAAATGAAACAAGTTGTTCCCCACAAGTAAACAAATTGATTTGTAAGACAGTAGTTTATTCAGCTTAAAAAACTGACATATCAAATCCCGGGGCGTCGTCACGGGGTTAATATCAGTTTTTATGATCAAAAAAGCTGTTAGAGTTGTGAAAAAATATCGCTTTTATCACAGCCTCTTGCACGGATTTTGTTATTTCAACACTACCTGTGCGGTTACACGGCTTCGCTGCTCCAGCATGATTTCACGGTCTTTCGTTACTTTACGAATTGCCGCCTCGTTGTAGTGGCGCAGGGTGATCAAATCAAGGTTCTTGTTGTACCTGATATCATAATCTATGGCTAACGCGCCGAGCAGCGAGCCCAGTGTTTCATGATCCTGATCGATGCACACGGATAAGGTTATGGCAGAATGCTGCATCAAATTAGCTTTCAAACCAAAATGATTAAACTGCCCATAAATATCATGCAAATGATCTTCAGCCATAAATGAAAAATCTTTGGTACGTAATGTAAGCAACATTTGATGCTTTTTCAGGATAAAGGAAGTGATCTCCTCGTCCCAGGTGGTTTGATTATCAATTACAGACCCTGCAGCTTCAGGATTGTTAAACGGCCTTACAAAAAGCGGTATCCGCTGGTTTTGAAGCGGTTTAATGGTTTTGGGATGGATAACCTTAGCCCCGTAAAAAGCAAGCTCTACGGCCTCATTATAAGAAATATGCTGTAGCAAAACAGGAGCGTCAAAATGATTTGGGTCCGCATTGAGCAATCCGGGAACATCTTTCCAGATAGTTACGCTCGATGCGCCGGTAAGCTGCGCAATCAATGCGGCTGTATAATCTGAACCTTCGCGGCCAAGTGTGGTAGAAAACCCATCGCTGTTTCCCCCGATAAAGCCCTGTGTAATATTCAGCATCTTATCGCTAAGCATTCCTGTAAGCGTCTGGTGAGATTTTTTAGCGTCCACATTAGCTTCCGCGTATTTATCATCGGTATGCAACCATTTCCGGGCGTCCAGTAAATTATTTTCAATTCCTTCCTGACTGAAAAAACGAGAAACCATCAATGACGAAAGCAATTCCCCGTAAGGAACTATTTGGTCATACGTTTTGCGGTAATTCACAAACCCGGGCTTGCTGATTTGTTCTTCGAGCTTCCCCAGCAAAGAACTCACCTCCCCCCTTGCCTCTTCGTTCTCCGGAAACAATTTTTCAGACATGCTTTGATGAAATTCAAGAATGTAATTCAAATGGGCTTGTTTTTCAGAGAGATTTCGCATGTGAGCTTCCACAAGGGCTTCAAATGCATTGGTCATTTTTTCCATCGCTGATACAACAACGATTTCTGCCGGATAGTCTCTGATAATTTTAGCAACATGTTTAACCGCCTCAGGGGTTGCCAGAGATATTCCACCAAATTTGTAAACTTTCATACGCGCCTTTTAAAGGTTCTGAATACGCTGACATACATCAGGATTTTATTACTTTTGCCACATCAACGCTAATCAAAACAAATCAATATCAACTAAATCAATTATTTTGATGAAAACGCTTATAGAATTTATCAACGAAAAACAACATGATTTTCCGTTTGCTACCGGAGAACTAACCCGATTACTTCATGACATTGGCATTGCTGCAAAGATAGTACATCGTGAGATAAACATGGCCGGATTAACGAAAAATATGGGCTATGAAGGTGGAGAAAATGTGCAGGGCGAACGCCAAAAAAAGCTGGATGTTTTTGCTAACCAACATTTTATAAAAGCTTTGCAAAATGGCAGCCAGGTTTGCGCTATCGCTTCTGAAGAAAACGAAAAAATGGTGGTTTTTGATAACCCTCACTCCAAAATAGGAAAATACGTAGTAGCCATGGACCCTCTGGACGGCTCCTCAAATATTGAAGTAAATATTCCTGTTGGAACTATCTTTTCTGTATATCGAAGAAAAACGAATCAGGGTGAGCCTGTTACTGAAAAGGATTTGCTGCAACCAGGTAAAGAAATTGTAGCTGCCGGATATATTCTGTACGGATCTTCAACTATGTTAGTTTATTCTACCGGCAATGGAGTAAATGGCTTTACCTATGATAACTCATTTGGTCTTTTTCTGCTGTCAAACTCCAACATTAAAATTCCAGAGGGAGGGAACATATACTCCATCAATGAAGCCAATTACATTTATTTTCCTGAAGGAATCAAAAAATACATCAAATATTGCCAGGTGGATGATCCATCTACGAACCGTCCTTACAAATCAAGATATGTCGGATCTTTGGTATCCGATTTTCATCGCAATCTTATCGTGGGAGGCATCTACATGTATCCGGGCAACCTGAAAAGCCCTACCGGTAAACTGCGGCTGCTTTATGAATGTGCTCCGATGGCATTTCTTGCTAAGCAGGCAGGTGGCGAGGCCTCCGACGGGTTTCACGATATTCTGGATATCATCCCGCAAACCCTTCATCAGCGGGCATCTTTTATTGTTGGCTCTGCAAAAATGGTCAATAAAGCTAAAGAACTGATGCACGAGCATAGCCAGGAGTTTAAAGAATTGCTTGAAGAAGAAGGAACGATCACGTAATAGCATTATGATTCAAGTGGTTGCTCCTGAACAGGATTATTTTTACTTTTGCAATCGTTTATTGAGAGGGAAGATACGTTGAAGGCAAAAGAAATTTTAAACCGGTACCGGCATCACGCCAAAGCAAAGTTACTTTCAGAGTATATTACAGCAGGAAACCGCCAGCATGTTTTTATTCAGAATATTCACGGTTCAGCTAAAGCATACCTGTCTGCCGCCATGTTTCGTGAGCATAAGGTTATGTACCTGATTGTGATGCAGGACAAAGAGCAAGCCGCTTACTTTTATAATGATTTGCAGAATATATTTGACGAAAAGGACGCCTCAGCTGACACCAAGCGCGTCCTGTTTTTTCCTACGTCCTACAAAAGGCCCTATGAGACAGAAAGCATAGACAATGTCAATATATTGTCCAGAACAGAAGTACTCAAAAGGATCAACAGTCAGTCCAGAAAGCTAATGGTGGTGACTTATCCTGAAGCTTTGACTGAAAACGTGATCAGTAAAAAGTATTTAAAGGATAACACGCTGAAAATAGAGACGGGAGATGACCTAACCATCGATTTTGTAACCGACCTGCTACTGGAATATGAATTTGAAAGGGTAGACTTTGTTACCGGCCCGGGGCAGTTTTCTTTGCGGGGCGGCATAGTGGATGTGTTTTCTTTTGGAAATGAAAACCCCTACCGCATCGAATTTTTCGGAGACGAAGTTAGCAGTATACGAACGTTTAACCCTGCAAACCAGTTAAGCATAACCAAGCTCAGCAAGCTCACGATTATCCCGAATGTGCAGGACAGCAAAATTTCTGAAGAACGCACTACTTTTCTGGATTATATTCCTGAAAGCGCTGTTTTGTGGTTCGATAGCATGCGATATGCTGCCGAAATCCAGGAGAAGGAGCTTGAAAAAGCCAGAAAAGCATACCAGAAACTTTCTGAAGATACGCAACAGCCCGCACCGCATATCCTTTTTTCCGGCGCTGATGCTTTTCTCAAGAGCGCTATGAAGCATACGCTCGTGGAAATGCACAAAAACAGCTTTGAGGAAGAGCACCAAAAGCTGGAATGGAAAACAAAACCGCAGCCTTCCTTCAACAAGAATTTTAATCTTTTATTGAAAGATTTCTCTGATCGCAACCAGGAAGGATATGAGAATTACATATTTTCTGACAGTTCAAAGCAGCTAAACCGGTTGACAACCATTTTTGAGGACATGCAGGCCGAGCAGAGTCATAAAATTACTTTCACTCCGATAAATGGCTCTATCCATGAAGGGTATATTGACGAAGAGCTGAAAATAACTTGTTATACCGATCATCAGATTTTTGAGCGTTATCACCGTTTTCATCTGCGCGAAGCCCATAAAAACAAGGAAGCCATCACGCTTAAAGAGCTTAACGAGCTTAAGCCCGGCGACTTTGTCACCCACATTGACCATGGGATTGGAAAATTCGACGGACTCGAAAAGATCGATAACAACGGAAAAACGCAGGAAGCCATCCGGCTGATTTATGCCAACAACGATTTGCTCTATGTGAGCATTCACTCTCTGCACCGTATTGCCAAATATACCGGAAAAGACGGCACTCAACCTACACTTCACCGGCTGGGCACAAATACGTGGAATAAACTCAAAAACAAAACGAAAAGTAAGGTTAAGGATATTGCCAAAGACCTTATTCAGTTGTATGCCAAAAGAAAAGCCACTGAGGGTTTTGCATTCTCGCCGGATAGCTACCTGCAGCATGAATTAGAGGCTTCTTTTGTTTACGAAGACACGCCTGACCAGCTTAAAGCCACTCAGGATACAAAGAAAGATATGGAAAAGAGCCATCCCATGGACCGCCTTGTTTGTGGCGATGTGGGATTCGGCAAAACAGAAGTAGCCATCCGGGCCGCTTTTAAGGCTGTAACGGATAACAAACAAGTGGCTATCCTTGTTCCAACAACTATCCTCGCTTTGCAACATTTCAATACTTTCAGTGCCCGCCTTAAAGATTTTCCGGCTACGGTGAATTATGTCAACCGCTTTAAAAGCCGGAAAGAAATCAAACAAGCGCTCGAAAAACTGGCCAGTGGAGAACTGGATATACTGATAGGAACACACCGGATAATAAGCAAGGATGTGCAATTTAAAAACCTGGGCTTATTGATTATTGACGAAGAGCAGAAATTCGGGGTAGCTGCCAAAGAAAAAATCCGCCAGATGCGTTCGCACGTAGATACTTTGACATTAACAGCCACTCCTATCCCCCGCACATTGCAGTTTTCGATGATGGGAGCCCGCGATTTGTCAACAATAGATACACCTCCACCAAACCGGTATCCTATCAAAACAGAAGTCCGCACATTTAGCGAAGAAGTTATCCGCGATTCCATAGCCTATGAAGTTTCTCGCGGAGGACAAGTTTATTTTGTCCATAACCGGGTAAAAAACATAATGGATGTGGCTCATATGATTAAAAAGTTTGTGCCGGATGTAAAAATAGCCATCGGACATGGGCAGATGGACGGCCAGGAACTAGAGCGCATCATGTTTGACTTTATTGAAGGAGAATATGATGTATTGCTGGCTACAACCATTATTGAATCCGGATTAGACATTCCTAATGTAAACACGATTATCATCAATGATGCCCAAAACTATGGCTTAAGTGATTTGCACCAGTTGCGTGGCCGTGTTGGGCGATCTAACAAAAAAGCTTTTTGTTATCTTTTAGCCCCGCCACTTTCTTCCCTTACGGGGGAAGCAAGACGAAGGCTTGAGGCCGTAGAGAAATTCTCTGATTTGGGTAGCGGCTTCCAAATTGCTATGCGCGACCTGGATATCCGCGGTGCCGGCAATATCTTAGGGGCTGAGCAAAGCGGTTTTATCTCTGATATCGGGTATGAAATGTATCAGAAAATCCTGGATGAAGCGATGCAAGAGCTCAAATCCGATGAGTTTTCAGAGCTTTACTCAGAAGAAGAGGCTAAAACCGAAAGCGGTGATTGCCAGATAGAAACCGACTTTGAAATCATGCTGCCCGATGATTATGTGACGAATATTTCTGAAAGGCTTTCCTTATATAAAGACCTTGATTCAGCTAAAACCGAAGCAGAGCTGCAAACATTTAAATCGATTTTAGAGGACCGTTTTGGGCCGCTGCCCGAACCAACACAGCAATTGCTTCAGGTGATTCGCCTGCGATGGAAAGCCAAAGCCATAGGATTTGAAAAGCTGGTGCTTAAACAAGAAAAAATGGTTGGCCACTTTCCACCACAATCCAGAACATCCTATTTCGAATCGAAAATCTTTGGAGCAGTATTGGAATTCATTAAAACTGAATCGCACCGGTGCAGGATGAAAGAAACTCAAAATAAACTCACACTCGTCATCGATAACACAAATACATTGCAAAATGCACTCAAAACATTGCAGCAAATTATAAATCTCAGGTAAACGGGTATAATTTTATGTTTTCATTTACCTTTGCGGACAAGTCAAACAAATAAGATAAGAATCATCAAAAACAAAAAGTCATAGCATTATGAACAAAATATTGACATCCATCCTGTTAATATCTGTCATGCCTCTATTTTTAATTGGGCAGGAAACCGGATATTATAATAACACCTCCGGATTAACAGGTGAAGCATTAAAAAGCCAGCTCAACGACATCATTCAGGATCACCAGTCAATGTCATATTACACTTCAAAAACCGTGTTTAAAAACTCTGATGCCGATCCGGAAAACCCTGAGAATATTATTCTGGTTTATACAGGACGTTCTCATGATAACGACGATTACGGTACAGGTGGCGACTACGTCAACCGTGAGCACGTATGGGCAAAATCGCATGGCGACTTCGGGAACGAGCCCCCTGAGGGCAGTGATTTCCATAACCTGAAACCCGCAGACGCATCTGTTAACATGGACCGCAGCAATAAAGATTTTGATTACAGTGATAATGAACATGATGAGGCCGAGGGCAATTTTTATGACAGTGACTCATGGGAACCCCGCGATGAGGTGAAAGGAGACATTGCCCGGATCATCTTTTACATGGCCACACGCTATGAAGGTGAAAATGGTGAAGAAGACCTGAAAGTGGTAGATGAAGTAAACACATACCCTGCCGCAGAGCATGGCAAACTAAGCACTTTGCTGGAATGGAATATGATGGACCCTCCGGACGATTTTGAACGAAACCGGAATAACGTTATTTTCAGTTGGCAGCGAAACCGGAATCCCTTTATTGACAACCCCGAATTCGCCGAGCGCATTTGGAACAACCAGGAAGCCAGCCCGGTAATCATTGACGAGATTACAATCAGCGATGATATTGATGCAGAAAACCCTGTAGAAATCACGGCAAACATTACATCAGAAGAAGGAAACATCAGCAATGCAACCATTAAGTGGGGGACCAATCCGGACAATCTAAACAATGAAGTTTCTATGTCAGCCAGCGGCGACCTTTATACAGGAAACATTCCCGCGCAGCCTGAAGAAAGCAATATTTACTATGCTGTTGAAGCTGCTGATGGCAGCAACACAGGTCAGTCTGTTACATACACCTATTATGTGCCTCCCACATTTAACGGCGAACTGGTTACAATTTATGACCTGCAAGGACAATCCGAACATTCCCCCATGGCAGATCAAATAGAAGATAATAGCGGCGTGGAAGAGTTAAATTACGGGGAGGTCTCTACTTCAGGAGTAGTTACAGCCTATTTTGGAGATAAGTACTTTATTCAGGATGGCAAGGGCGCATGGAATGGCGTCATGGTCTATGACCAGGAATACAGTCCTCAAATTGGTGATAGCATTATTGTTACCGGGCTGGTAAAAGAATACTATAATATGACTGAAATCATTGAATTATCAGGATATTATCACATTGCTTCAGGAAAAGAACTGCCTGAGCCCGTAGAAATCAATACAGGCGATGCCGCCGAAGAATACGAAAGCGTATTGGTTAAAGTAACAGAGGCTGTATGTACTGATGATGATTACTTTAACAATTACTACATGTGGGAAGTAGACGACGGCTCCGGAGAGTTGTTTATTCACAATACAGACATGTATACGTTTGAACCTAATGAAGGCAATGAATATACCATTCAAGGGCCGTTGAACTGGGACTTTGGCGAATGGAAGGTTGAATTGCGCTTTGAAGAAGATGTGCAGGGCTTTGCAGATACAGAAGCACCGGAGCTCAATGAAGTAAACATCCTGGAAGAAGATAAAATTGAAGTGTTTTTTAATGAAGATGTGGATAAATCCTCAGCAGAGAATGACAGAAATTACACTATCAACAATGAAATAGAAGTAGAAAGCGCTAACCGTCACTTAATCAACCACAAGAAAGTAACACTAAACGTAACGCCGCTTTCTGAGGGAGAATCTTATACCCTCACGATTAAAAACGTAGCAGATGATAATGGCAACTCAATCGACGAACTTACGTATGAATTCGGATACCAGGTTAGCATTGAAGAGATTGTAGAAGGGGCTGCTTTCAGAGTTTATCCAAATCCGGCCCGGGAAAACATTAATCTTGACTTCAAAGCCAAAAAACCAACAGAGCTCAGATTATCCGTGCTTACAACTGATGGCAGAACACTAGTAGACAATGATCGGAAGGTTTTAAAAGGTAATAATCATTTTAGTATACCTGTTTCTGAGCTAAGTCCGGGCATATACATATTGTCTCTGGAGTTTCCGGAAGGTCGTAAATTGCTAAAAATTGTAAAAAAATAGATGGTTTTAATACTTGCCCGCCAAACCCGCTTTGGCGGGCAAGCTTTTTTTTTAAATTTGTGACCTTTAATAAAAAAAATACTCGTGAGTAACGGTCTTGTAATTATTCCTACTTACAATGAAAAAGAAAACATAAAACGTGTTATTGAACGCGTCTTTCAGCTTTCCTATGACTTTCATGTGTTGGTAATCGATGACAACTCCCCTGATGGCACCGCCAGCATTGTAAAAGGGATGCAACCTGATAATGCACAGCGCCTGCATTTGCTTGAACGAGAAGGCAAATTAGGTTTGGGGACAGCCTATATCATGGGCTTCCGTTGGGCTTTAAATCACGATTACGAGTATGTTTTTGAAATGGATGCGGATCTGTCGCATAACCCCGATGATTTAGTCAGGCTATATGAAACCGCAAAAGAAGGATATGATCTGGTAATCGGGTCACGTTATGTTCAGGGAGTAAACGTTGTAAACTGGCCCATTGGAAGAGTATTGATGTCATATTTCGCCAGCATATACGTAAAAGTCATTTTAGGGATAAAAATTGACGATACTACCGCCGGTTTCAAGTGCTATCACCGTAAGGTTCTTAAAGCCATTGATCTCGACAGAATCAAATTTGCAGGCTACGCGTTCCAGATCGAGATGAAATATACGGCCTGGAAGCTGGGTTTCAGGGTAAAAGAAATCCCTATCATTTTCACCGATCGGACAGAAGGACAATCAAAAATGACGCGCGGTATTTTTAAAGAAGCTGTTTTCGGAGTGATGAAACTGCGCTTCAAACGCATCCGCCCCGATAAAAGAAGCCTTTAGTCATGCCTTGCTTCCTGTGTGCTTACCATCTTTTTTGTATTATCTTTGGCTTTTAAAACGGGTTCATGGCAAACAAAATATTAATCAAAGACGTACGCATTGTCAATGAAGGAAATATATCCCACGGAAGTGTGGCTATTGTTGATGAAAAAATTGACCGGGTGTTTCATCAAACGTCTCCTCAGACCGAAATTTATGACCAAATCATTGAAGGAGAAAACCGCCTGCTAGTGCCAGGCGTAATTGATGACCAGGTGCATTTCAGGGAACCGGGTCTTACGCATAAAGCCGATATCTATTCTGAGAGCAAAGCGGCTGTTGCCGGTGGCATTACATCATTTATGGAAATGCCTAACACAAAACCCCAGGCTATAACGCAAAAATTATTAGAAGACAAGTATCAGCTTGCTCATGAGAAATCGCTTGCAAATTATTCTTTTTACATGGGCGTAACCAACAATAATGCAAGTGAAGTCATGAAAACCAACCCACAAAATACTTGCGGGATTAAAATTTTTATGGGATCAAGCACGGGCAACATGCTTGTGGACGACCGGGATACGCTGAACACACTCTTCCGGGAAAGTCCGCTGCTTATCGCAACGCATTGTGAAGATGAAGCCACCATTCGCGAAAACACGAACATAATCAGACAAAAGTACGGGGAAAAGCCACCGTTTTCGGTTCATCCGTTAATCCGCAGTGAGGAAGCCTGTTACCGATCTTCTTCACTGGCCGCCGATCTTGCTGCCAAACACAACAGCCGGCTACACATACTGCATATAAGCACCGCCCGCGAGCTTAGCCTTTTCCGGAATGATATACCTTCATCTGAAAAACAAATTACATCAGAAGCCTGCATACATCACCTTTGGTTTGACGACAGCAAATATCCAGACCTCGAATGGAGGATTAAATGGAATCCTGCTGTAAAGACCGCCGAAGACAGAGAAGCGCTATTAGAAGCTGTAAACAACAATACCATCGATGTCATAGCCACCGATCATGCGCCCCACACTTTAGAGGAAAAGCAAAACAATTACTGGAATTCTCCCTCAGGCGGGCCAATGGTTCAGCACGCACTTGCCGTGATGCTTGATTTGCATCATCAAGGAAAAATATCGCTGCCACAAATCATCAATAAAATGTGCCATCAGCCGGCTGAGATATTCCAAATCGAAAAACGTGGCTTTATCCGGGAAGGATATTATGCAGATATCGTATTAGTTGACGATAAGCAACAAACCGTTAGTAAAGACAACCTGCATTACAAATGCGGATGGTCACCGATTGAAGGCGAAACGCTGCACAACAGGATTTATATGACTATGATAAATGGACATGTGGCGTTTAAAGAGGGGAAATTTTTTGAAGATACAAAAGGGAAACGCTTAAAATTCAAAAGGCAATAAACATGAAAAAAATTTTTTGGATAATACTATTGGCAGCCTTTGTGAATGGTTGCGGACACAAAAGCATCACAGAGGTAGAAGAAACGTTTGAAGACGGCACAAAGAAAACCGTGAAGACTTATGAAAAAACCAACGGCGATGAGGTTTTAGTAGCAGAAAAGCGCTATTATGATAACGGTAAGCTAAAGATAGAAGGGAGTTATAAAAACGGAAAACGCTCAGGAAAGTGGGTAAGTTACTACCGAAACGGCAATGTCTGGGCTGAAGCTACTTACCGGGATGGCAAGGAATATGGTCCGAAAACGGTATATTACGAAAACGGAAAAGTTTATTATACAGGCGAAATGAAAGATGGAAAACGCGTTGGAAAATGGAAATTTACAGATGTAGAGGGTAACACGTCAAGCATAGATTACGACAAGAAGAATGACTAAGGCTTTTTTTTAAGCCACTCTATTTGCCGGCGTTCTTTTTTTGTAGGCCGGCCCGCGCCTTTTTCACGCCATTCTGAGTTTAACTCATTCATTTTTTTCAGCTTATCATACTCTTCCTGGGGCGTAAGGTCTTCAAAGTTCTCAGCGGCCACGGCCGCTGAAACCCGCTTCTCTATCAATCCAGTAACTTTTAGCGTCTTGTGCATGCTTTTAATCCTGATAGTCACTTCATCCCCAACCCGCACGTCTTTAGAAGGTTTTGCCTCCTCTTGATTGATTTGCACTTTTCCTTTTTTGCAAGCTTCAGAAGCTTTGCTCCTGGTTTTGAACACCCGAATCGCCCATAAATATTTGTCAATGCGTACACTTTTCATACTGCAAAACTATTTTTCTCGGAAGAAAATTTCCAGTGGAACGCCCGTAAGATTATATTGTTTGCGAATCTGATTCTCAATAAAGCGCTTATACTCTGTTTTAATTTCTTTTGGATGATTGCAGAAAAATGCAAATGCCGGAAAAGAGGTTTTTAACTGAGTTGCATATTTTATCCGGATATATTTTCCGCGGGAAGTTACGGCCGGCGGCTGCTTTTCTATAACAGGAAGAATAAAATCATTGAGTTTGGAAGTAGATATGGTAAAAGCTCTTGATTTATATACCTGATCTATAGCCTCTAAAATTTTATATATGCGCACTTTATTAATAACGGATGTAAATATGATGGGGACATCCCTGAACGGTTGGATGCGCTGGCGGATGCGCTCCGCAAATTCTTTGGCTGTATTGGTTTCCTTATCCACTAAATCCCATTTGTTTACCACAACCACAACACCTTTATGATTTTTATGGATGATATTAAGAATGTTCATATCCTGCGATTCAATGCCTTTTGTTGCATCAAGCATTAACACACTCACATCACTACTCTCAATTGCTCTAACAGCCCTCATAGTAGAATAAAACTCGATATTATCCTTTACTTTAGCACGCTTTCTAAGCCCTGCTGTATCAAGCAACATAAAATCGAAACCATAAGCTTTATAGCGGGTGTTGATCGTGTCGCGTGTAGTACCGGCTATCGTTGTTACAATGTTTCTTTCATCTCCTAAAAATGCGTTAACCAATGATGACTTCCCTACGTTTGGCCGCCCTACCACCGCTACGTGCGGAATGTCGGGTTCATCTTCCACAACGTTTTTATCAAACACCTTTACCAGCTCATCGAGCAAATCACCCGTACCACTTCCATTCACAGAAGATACCGGATGTACCTCTCCCATACCCAAAGAGTAAAATTCCTGGGCCTCAGCAATGCGCGTAGTATTATCAGCCTTGTTAGCCACCAAAAAATGCTTCTTTTTTACCTGTCTTAAAAGCTGAGCTACATCTTTATCAAAACCTGTAAGGCCTTCTTTGGCATCTACCATAAAAATGATAACATCTGCCTCTTCTGCCGCTATAACAACTTGCTTCCGTATAGCGCCCTCAAAAATATCATCACTGCCTTCTACAAAACCACCGGTATCAATTACCGTAAACTCAACCCCATTCCACTCGCTTTTGCCGTAATGCCGGTCGCGCGTAACGCCACTGGTTTCTTCAACGATAGCATTTCGTTCTCCTACTAAGCGATTAAAAAAAGTAGACTTCCCAACGTTGGGGCGTCCTATGATAGCTACTATATTTCCCATGGTCTTTTATTCGTCTTTTGTATATCCAAAACTTCTGAGCGCTTTATCATCATCGCGCCAATTTTTACGCACTTTTACTGATAAGTCCAGGAAAACATGATTTTGCACAAAATCTTCTATGGCTTTTCGCGCTTCGGTTCCTAAGCGCTTAATAGCCTGACCCTGATGACCTATGATAATTTGTCTTTGCGATTCCCGGGTTGCAAAGATATAGGCTTTTATTCTAATGATGTTGGGCTCTTCCTTATATTCATCAATAATTACTTCAGTAGAATAAGGTACTTCCTTCTGAAACTGAAGTAATATCTTTTCCCGGATCATCTCCGCCACAAAAAAGCGCATTGATTTGTTTGTCAAATCTTCTTTAGAATAATAAGGCGGATGATCCGGCAACAATTCTACAATACGATTCAACACCTTATCTACATTAAAATTATGAATTGCTGAAACAGGCAATATTTGACCGTTTGGGATTTTCTCTTTCCAGAATTCAATCAAAGGAATCACTTGCTTTTCTTTAACCTGGTCAATTTTATTAATCAACACCAAAACCGGTTTAGTAATCGCTTTTATTCGTTCAAGAATTTCTTCCCGAAAAAGCTTTTCGCGGGCATCAATAACAAGGATAAAAATATCAGCATCTTCCATGGCTTCATACACAAACTCCATCATAGACTCCTGCAATTTGTACGCCGGGTCTAATATGCCAGGCGTATCTGAAAAGACAATCTGATAGTCCTCCTCATTCAGAAATCCTTGTATACGGTGACGTGTAGTTTGCGCTTTAGGCGTAATAATTGAAAGCCGCTCACCCACTAATGCATTCATCAAGGTACTTTTGCCTGCATTTGGATTTCCTATAATACTAACAAAACCAGCTTTGTGGCTCATTTATTTAATTTTTTTCCTGATTTATTTGGTTTGCAAAGAAACACATTTTATATTTGCACCCGCATTTGAAGGGGAGAAAAAATTCCCGCAAACGTTCTTAAATTGAAGATAGCAATATTTTAAGGATTCCCGATAGTTACCGGGAGCGGGCTCATATCCGCCTGAGGCGGACGTTAGTTCGAATC
>JBNJGK010000070.1:0-14761 GCA_051747665.1 Bacteroidota bacterium
CCCCGGTCTCTCTCGGATCAATGGTTTTTACTCAACGAAAACAGAGGCATAAAAAAACCGGGCTGAACCCGGTAACTTTTTTTGAGCGGAGGAAGAGGGATTCGAACCCCCGGACCCTCTCGGATCAACGGTTTTCAAGACCGCCGCAATCGACCACTCTGCCATTCCTCCGCCGGCAAAAGTAAAAAGTTTTTTTATTCTGACAACACCCCTTTCAGGAATATTTAAGCGTTTTTTTGGTTAACCGTGTTTTTACGTTGATTGCCAATTAAAAGGGTGTTTTTATTTTTCTTCTTTTGGCTTTGGTTTAAACTCCATCGCGGCTGAATTAATGCAATAGCGCAAACCGGTAGGTTCTGGACCGTCGTTAAAAACATGACCGAGATGTCCTCCGCAATTCGCGCAAAGCACCTCATCGCGAATCATACCATGACTTTTGTCAATCTGAATCTTGATGTTGTCTTTAATCTTGGGCCCCCAAAACGATGGCCAGCCGCATCCGGCATCGAACTTTGTATCCGACTCAAAAAGCGGTGTTTTACAGCCGGCGCAGTGATAAGTGCCGGGCTCGTAATGATTGTCATATTCGCCGGTATAGGGTCGCTCTGTGCCTTTCTCACGTAGTACATAAAACTGCATTGGTTCCAGTTTCTCTTTCCAAACACTGTCTGGTGTATTCTTTGTATTGTCCATGATATCCTGATTTTGTGCGTTTAGATCAAATAGTGCTATTGTTACTATAATTATGCTTAAGAAAATGGTTTTCATATTCTATTTATTTGAAGCATAACACTGTAAGATTGAAAAATGTTCTTGTCTTTTTACACCAAGACATAAAAAAAAGGCGGAAAAAATCCGCCTTGTAGTGTTAGACTCTGATAAGAAAATCATTATTTTACATGATATGTTTTTTCATCAACTTTAGCTTGAGCAGTTTCTTCCTGAATAATGATGGTTTTTTTCTCATCTGCCTTAGCTTCTTCCTGATTGGTACTTTTATCGGCTATTCCGGGAGCTATTACCAGGGCGACTACCGAAATAAGCTTTATCAGAATATTGAGCGAAGGCCCTGAGGTGTCTTTAAAAGGATCCCCTACGGTGTCGCCAACTACAGTGGCTTTATGCACTTCATCGCCTTTCTGGTAATGTTCCCCTTTATAATCATAACCTTCTTCTATCATCTTTTTAGCATTGTCCCAGGCGCCTCCTGAGTTGGCCTGGAATATTGCAAGCAGTACTCCTGATGCTACAACACCAGCAAGCATTCCTCCCAGCATCTGGGGTCCTCCGGCATAACCTACAATGGCTGGTGCAGCCACGGCCAATGTTCCCGGAATCACCATTTCTTTCAGCGATGCCTTGGTAGAAATGGCCACGCATTTTTCGTATTCCGCTGCCCCGTCGGCATCATCAAGCACCTTTCTGTCTTCAGCGCTGCATTCGGAGACATCCCCGTCATACTTTTTCATAATCTTAAGGGCTTCTGTCAGCTTTGGAATAGTGGTAAACTGGCGTCGCACCTCTTCGATCATCGACATGGCTGCCCGTCCTACGGCGCCCATTGCCATGGAAGAGAAAAGGTATGGCAGCATGGCGCCCACCAGCAATCCGGCCATGATGTGCGACTGTGAGATGTCTATGTGGTTAATATTTGCCTGCGTCATGAAGGCGGAAAACAAAGCTAAGGCAGTGAGTGTGGCCGAAGCTATAGCAAATCCTTTCCCTATGGCGGCGGTTGTGTTACCAACAGCATCGAGTTTGTCGGTGCGCTTCCTTACTTCCGGATCCAGCTCGCTCATTTCGGCAATCCCTCCGGCATTATCAGCTATCGGTCCGTAAGCGTCTATAGCAAGTTGTATTCCGGTGTTTGCAAGCATGGCTACGGCAGCAATAGCGATGCCATATAATCCTGCAAAATAGTATGAGAGGATGATGGCGGCAGCAAGACCAAGAACTGGCACTACGGTAGAGCGCATGCCCAATCCGAGACCTGAAATAATATTTGTAGCAGGGCCGGTCATCGACTGATTTACCAGGCCTATTACCGGTCGCTTACCCGTGGCGGTGTAATATTCGGTTATTTTCCCTATACCAAAGGCTACAAACAAACCTATCAGCGAGGCAATAAAGACATTCAGCGAGGAAATTGTTTTTTCTGCGCCCCACATAGTAGTGTAAGTCCATTGTTCCGGAAGCATGATTGTAACAAGAAAGTAAGAGATAATTACCATCACTGCCATAGCGATACCTTCACCTATATTAAGCGCTGCTTGCGGATTGCCACCTTCCTTAACACGAACAAAGAAAGCGCCCAGTATGGAGGTGAGAATACCCAGGGCGGCAATGGCCATCGGAAGGATGACGGGAGCCAGGGCAAATCCTTCCTCAAAAGGAGTTAAAGAAACGAAAGCGGCGCCCAGCACCATGGCTGCTATGATAGACCCAACGAAGGACTCGAACAGGTCGGCGCCCATGCCGGCAACATCTCCTACGTTATCACCAACATTGTCGGCAATGGTAGCAGGATTCAGCGGGTGGTCCTCCGGAATTCCGGCTTCTACTTTCCCCACCAGGTCGGCGCCCACATCAGCGGCTTTAGTGTAGATACCTCCGCCTACACGTGCAAAAAGCGCAATTGAAGAGGCTCCGAGAGAAAAGGAGGAGATGACGTTGATGATAACGGCCAGCCCCCATTCAACACCTACTACATAGTTAAAAAACAAAAACAGGGAAGACAAGCCAATAACGCCTAAAGAGACTACACCGATTCCCATGACAGAGCCGCCGCTAAAGGCGATCAGCAATGCTTTGTTTAGGGATGTTTTGGCTGCTTGTGTGGTTCTTACGTTAGAGCGCGTAGCGATGCGCATTCCTAAAAATCCGGCCAAACCGGATAAAAGCGCACCGGTAACAAAAGAAACAACAACAAAACCGTTGCTGTTTTCTTCAGTAGTGCTCTTAAAAAACAACAAGACCGCTACAGCTATAATAAAAATGGCAAGAAACTTATACTCAGCTTTCAGAAATGCCATCGCACCGGTGCGGATATGTCCGGCAATGCGTTTCATCTTGTCGCTGCCTTGCTCTTGCTTTGAAACCCATGAGGTTTTCCAGGCCATAAACAAAAATCCTGCTATGGCAAACAGGGGTAGAATAAAGATTAAATACTCCATTTTGTTGATTGATTTTTTTTTGATTAGTTTAGAATGATTTTAAAACAACAAATTTAAATATATGATTGAAATATCATATGTTTTTTTTGGGAGATTTATAAACGATTTATTCACCAGCCTATCAAACATTAAGCATTACATTGCGTTTCGGTGTTAATAAAACAGCATTATTTTTTCCTTATCGGGAACAAAAGTTTTTATAATTTTAATTTCTCTTTTAAAAAGAAGGACAAGAAACATGGAGAAGATTAAGCTAAAGATTATCGGGATGTCATACAGTCAGGCACAAACCGGGGCTTATGCCCTGATACTCGGTGAAGAAAGCGGAGATCGCCGTATACCGATTGTAATTGGTGGCTTTGAAGCTCAGGCTATTGCCATAGAACTTGAAGAAATGAAGCCAGCCCGGCCCCTTACGCATGATCTTTTCAAAAATTTTGCTGAAACATTTCAAATTACACTCAACGAAGTGATTATAAATAATTTTGCTGAAGGTATCTTTTACTCTCAGTTGATTTGTTCGGATGCTGATGGCAATACGCATGAAATTGATTCACGCACTTCAGATGCCGTTGCTCTTGCAATTCGTTTTGGGTGTCCGCTATACACCTACGAAAACATCATAGAAGAAACCGGCGTAACCATGGATAAGGACGAAGAGACTTCTGCATCAGGTGACTTTAAGAAGGAACAAAAGGATGAACAGGAAGAATCTTTAGCAGATAATACCCTCAGTGAGCTGGAAGCGATGATTAAAGATGCGATAACACAAGAAGATTATGAACGGGCCGCAGTGATCCAGAAAGAAATCAACAAAAGAAAAAAGAAATAATTTGTTTTGATAATTTAGTTTAATTGCCTTTCTTGCCTTGTTTTTTATAAACTAACGAAAAGACAAATAAAGTTATGAGATTTTTCCCACTGTTAATGGTGTTTTTTGCCGCGGGATTGTTTTTCGCATTTTCCATTATGGCAAATCCACAGGATACTGCATCTGATTCCTCACAATCACAGACAGAACAAATCGTTCCATCAAAAGACCAAATTCCCGAAGATGCAGAAAAGAAGCTTATTCCGGAAGGAGATAGCGGTTTTAGTATTATATCCTTGCTGCGTGGGTTGCTGGGTATGGTGGTTATCATCTTTATCTCCTGGATTTTCAGTACCAACCGGAAGGCCGTTTCGTGGCGAGTAGTAGGAATGGGTCTCGCATTGCAAGTGGTTTTGGCATTTAGCGTGTTGCACATCCCACTTATACAAGATGCCTTTGATTTTATTGGTAAAATATTCGTCAGTGTGTTGGATTTTACTAAGGAAGGCACGGAGTTTTTATTTGCTTCCAATGCTACCGGAGAAATTGAGCAGCCCTTACAAAATTTTGCAATTACGATTTTGCCTACCATAATTTTCTTTTCGGCTTTGACCAGCCTTTTGTTTTATTTGGGGGTTATCCAAAAAATTGTTTATGGACTGGCATATGTAATGAAGCGGTTTTTAAAACTCTCAGGAGCTGAAAGTCTCAGCGTTGCCGGAAATATTTTTGTAGGTCAAACCGAGTCGCCGCTGATGATCAAAGCCTATCTGCAAAAGATGAATAAATCTGAGCTGCTGTTGGTTATGTCTGGCGGAATGGCTACGCTGGCAGGAGGTGTGTTGGCTGTTTACATTCGTGTTTTGGGTGGAGGTGATCCGGTGCAGGAACTAATTTACGCAAAACATTTGCTGGCAGCTTCTATCATGGCAGCGCCGGGTGTGGTGGTTATCTCAAAAATCCTTGTTCCTCAAACCGAGGAAGTTGTCCAGGATGCAAAAATTGCTCCCGATCAGGCCGGTAAAAATATCCTCGACTCCATATCCAATGGAACTACAGAAGGGTTAAAACTGGCTGTAAACGTAGCTGCTATGCTATTGGTATTTATTGCTATGATTGCGATGGTGAATTTTTTCTTCATGAAGGTAGGTAGCTGGGTCGGAATTAATGACTGGATTGCCGATATTTCATCCGGACAATATGAAAAGCTTTCATTGCAGTTTATTTTAGGATATGGCCTCGCACCGCTTATGTGGCTTTTAGGTGTTCACAGTGCTGATATCGCCTTAGTAGGTCAGATATTGGGAGAAAAAATCATCATGACGGAGTTTATCGGTTATGTGAGCCTGGGCGATTTGAAAGAAGCCGGGGCTTTCACAGACCCCAAATCCATTATCATGGGAACATATATGCTTTGTGGTTTTGCCAATTTTGCCTCCATTGGAATTCAGATTGGAGGAATTGGCTCACTGGCGCCAAATCAAAGACTGCAGCTCTCTAAATTTGGTATGCGTGCCTTGCTGGCGGGGACTTTAGCTTCACTTTTATCAGCAACCATTGTAGGCGTTATTTTAGGGTGATCCGGAAGACTTAAGTTTTTAAAGTTCATAAATTTAAAAGTGTCAGTTGAAATGTGTTTAACTAAAGTTGGCAAAAAGCAATAGGCAGTTGGCAATAAGACTATTTCGGGTTAATGATGAATCAACCAATCAGCTATCCCGATAGTTATCGGAAACAAATTAACATATGATGTCATTTAATAAAACATTGATTCATTTTAGAGCAGCCACTATAATATTAATGATATTCTTTTTGCAAGTCGCACCTGTGATAGCGCAGCCTGTGGAATATGCCGCAGAAAACTTTCATTCAAAAATATTCAGGCTTGAAAAACCGGATGACAAACGGTTTGATTTTAGCGGAATGGTGCGATGGAATCAAACATTTTACGGTTTAGCTGATAAGCCCTGGAATACATGGCTGTATGAGCTGAGTATGCAGGAAAGTGAAAATTTCAGTGTATCGGAGCGCATTCCTGTTGTTTACGATGGAAAGCCCGATTTTGAGGCGGTTGACCGGTTGGATTCCTGTTTCTATGTAGCTGATGAGCGGGCATCTAAAGTTGTAAAAGTCGTTGTGGAAAAAGATAAAGTTACTTCTGCCGAATTGGGTTTGGTTTGGGACACCGATGTGAGTGGTTGGGGAAATGCCGGTATTGAAGGCCTGGCGGTTGATAATGATGAAAATATGATTTATATCGCCAAAGAGCGAGACCCGGCCCGCTTGTTCAGGGTTTCAATAAAAGAGAACATTGTGAAGGAATTTTTCCTGGAGATAGACATTTCTGATGAAGACATATCGGATATGAAAATTGAAAACGGATTTCTGTATTTGTTGAACCGTGCGAAATACCGGGTTCTGAAATTCAGCCTGAATACCCGGAAGCATTTGGCTACATTTGATTATAGTGGGGTTTTACATGCGCAGAATCAAAAGTTTTATAAGGGAGCGCGTTATCCGATGGCTGAGGCTTTGTTAATTGATGATAAGGAGATTTGGATTGGGCTGGATAATAACGGCAGAACGTACAATGATAAAAATCCATATGTACGAGATACCGGATTAGAAGGAAACGATCCGGTGTTAATCCGGTTTATAAGACCGGAACAATTCTAAAAACCAGTACATTTGCAATATGAAACAGTATCTTGAACTGATTGACCGCATTTTAAATGAGGGCGTAAAAAAAGATGACCGCACAGGTACCGGAACCTTATCGGTTTTTGGTCATCAGATGCGTTTTGATTTGAGCAGGGGATTTCCCCTGGTTACCACGAAAAAGGTGTTTTTTCCGGCCATAGTGCATGAATTGCTTTGGTTTCTGAAAGGAGATACCAACGTGAAATATCTCCAGGAAAACAAGGTGAGGATTTGGAATGAATGGGCAGATGAAAAAGGAGAACTGGGTCATATTTATGGATATCAATGGCGTTCATGGCCTGCGCCGGACGGCCGCCACATTGATCAAATACAGCAAGTAGTTGATTCCATAAAAAACAAGCCGGATTCCCGCCGCCATATTGTTAGTGCATGGAATGTGGGAGATTTGGATAATATGAATTTGCCGCCGTGCCATATTTTGTTTCAGTTTTATGTAGCGGACGGTAAGTTAAGCTGCCAGCTCTATCAGCGCAGCGGAGATACATTTTTAGGCGTTCCGTTTAATATTGCTTCTTATGCGCTCCTGACCATGATGATGGCACAGGTTACAGGCCTGAAGCCCGGAGAGTTTATTCATACGCTGGGCGATGCTCATATTTATCTGAATCATATCCAACAATGTAAAACACAGTTGGAAAGAACACCGCGGGAGCTTCCAGAAATCGTTTTAAACAACGAAATTCAAAATATTTTTGATTTTACATATCAGGATGTCGAACTTCGCAACTACAATCCACATCCAAAATTAACAGGAAAAATTTCAGTCTGATGGTAAATATTTCACTTATAGCAGCGATGGATCATAAAGGGCTTATTGGTTCTAACAACGATATTCCCTGGTACATTCCACACGATTTAAAGCGGTTTAAAAGAATTACTTCCGGTCATACGGTTATTATGGGAAGACAAACATTTGAGTCATTACCAAAACCATTGCCCAAACGCCGGAATATTGTCATTACATCAGACCGGCAATATCAGAAAACGGGAATTGAGGTAGTGCATTCTATAGAAGATGCCATCAGAATTGCGGATAAAAAACAGGAAAACTTTGTTGTGGGAGGTTCAGCTATATATGAGCAGTTCCTGCCTTTCGCCAATAAACTATACCTGACTTTTATAAAAGCGGTTTTTGAGGGCGATACTTATTTTCCTAAGGTAGACTTTTCTAATTGGAAGCTTGTAGATGAGGAAGCTCATCAAACCGATGATGAGCCTCCATTGCAGTTTGTTTACAAAACCTATGAGCGAATAAACTCCACAAGTGATTCAGCGAAGTTTTAGTACAGAGACGGCTTTCAGGTTTTTCTTTTTTCCTTTTTAGCAGCCGGGAACAATACGTTATTCAAAATCAGACGGTAGCCCGGTGAATTGGGATGCAGGTTCAGGTCTGTGGGCGGATCGCCTATAAAGTGCTGATAATCTTCCGGGTCATGTCCGCCATAAAACGTCCAGGTTCCTTCGCCATAGTCGCCGTGAATATAGCGGGCTTCATTCAGCCGTTTGTTTTCACCCATAATTACGACTTCAGGTTTGATGTATTCTTTGTTAAAAGCTGTGGTTTGCCCCATAAAGCCTTTGATCAGGTTTTCATGGTTTTGGCACAGCATTGTGGGGACCGGGTCCCATTTTGCTGAAAAGTCGAAAAGTTTGAAATAATCCGTTTCAGCATCCACCTCGCGATCGTTGGTAGCATCAATGGATGAGATTTCATACTCATGCGGGTTGGTGCTGATGGTAAAATCCGTAAATGCAATGCAATTATCGTAATTGAGTTTCTCCTGAGCATTAGCTTCAATGGGATCGCCGTCAAACATGACATCGCAAATATCTACGCCATCAGCAGCAAGAGCCACGTCAAAGCTATCGGGAGCCGAACACATCGAAAACATATAACCACCACCGGCTATAAAGTCGCGGATTTGTTTGGCTACCGAAAGTTTAAGCTGCGACACCTTTTCAAAGCCCAGTTGCTGAGCCAGAGATTCATTATAGCGTACATCTTCCTGATACCAGGAAGCATTGCGGTAGGCGCTCCAGAATTTTCCGTACTGCCCCGTAAAATCTTCATGATGAAGATGAAGCCAGTCATATGTAGGTAAAACACCATCCATTACATCCGGATCATAAATTCTGTCATACGGAATTTCAGCGTAAGTAAGCACTAAGGTCACAGCATCATCCCATGGTTGCGTGTTTTCGGGTGCATATACGGCTATTCGGGGCGCTTTTTGGAGTTTTACAGCGTCCTGGTTTGCCGAGGGTGAAGATATGTTTTGAAGTATGGATGTAGACTGCACATCAGCAATTACTTCATAAGATACTCCACGTGTGATGCATTCTCCTTCGATTTCATCATGAAACTTCATCATAAAACTGCCGCCGCGATAGTTTAGCAGCCAGGTAACCTCTACATCTCTTTCGAGCGTCCAGTAAGCAATGCCATAAGCTTTCAGATGGTTGCTTTGGTTTTCATCCATCGGGATCAAAAGATGCGCGCTAAAACTTTTAATGCTTATTAAAACAAAAAGGCTGATGATAAAATATATTCTTTTCATAAGATTACTCCTTTAAAAGTCTGCTTTGTCGTCAGATTCTCTGGCAATTTCACCAGGGTCTGTATTCTCGCTGCTGTCGTCACTGTTCATGCTCGATGGCAGCGTTATTGTTTGTTGATCAAAATCCTGATTGGGTTCTAAATCATCGTAAGATTGATATTGGCCATCGGAAGCGTCAGGATTTTCAAAGCGTGCAAAATTAGCTTTGAATCTTAGGTTAACATCTCCCAGGGCACCGTTTCTGTGCTTGGCTATGATTAATGACGCCGTGCCTTGTGTAGGCATGTTGTTTTCATCGGTGTCAATACCGTAATACTCCGGCCTGTAAATAAACAAAACCATGTCGGCATCCTGCTCAATAGCCCCTGACTCCCTGAGGTCTGAAAGCTGTGGGCGTTTAGAGCCTCCACGGGTCTCCACGCTACGGTTTAGCTGAGAAAGTACAATAACCGGGACATTAAGCTCTTTAGCGAGGCTTTTTAGTGAGCGCGAAATGGTGGAAATCTCCTGCTCACGGTTGCCCTGCTTATTGTTTTCAATGCCGGCAGTCATTAGCTGAATGTAGTCAATTACAATCATCTGAATATCATGCTGCTCTTTTAACCTTCTGCATTTTGCCCGCAGTTCAAAAACCGAGAGCGCCGGCGTATCATCAATGAACATTTTTGATTCAAGCAGTGGCGTTACTTTCTGAACCAGTTGCTGCCACTCGTAGTCTTTAAGGTCTCCTTTTCTCAGTTTTTCACCCGCTATTTCGGCTTCGCTTGATATGAGTCGCGTCACAAGCTGAACAGCAGACATCTCAAGAGAGAAAATGGCGATAGGTTTTTCAAAATCGATTGAGGAATTACGTGCCATAGATAAAACAAAAGCTGTTTTACCCATACCGGGCCTTGCTGCTAAAACTACCAGGTCTGATTTCTGCCAGCCGCCCGTGATTTTATCCAGGTCTCTGAAGCCTGACGGCACACCCCGCAAATAACCCTCGGCGTCTTTAGCGGCTTCAATTTCTTTAATGGCTTCTCCTACAAGCGATTGCATATCGGCATGGGCCCGCCGGAAATTGTTTTCACTTACGTTGAAAAGGTCTCGCTCTGCCTTGTCCATCAACTCAAAAACATCCGTAGTATCTTCATAAGCGTCGCGGATAACTTCCCCGGAAATGCGTATCATTTCGCGCTGTATAAACTTTTGCAACAGAATCCGGGAGTGATATTCGATGTTGGCCGATGAAGAAACGCCATTCGTCAACTGAGCAATGTAGTAGGGGCCGCCTACACTTTCCAGTTCGCCATCTGATTTTAGCTGATTCGTAACCGTGAGAATATCAATGGGCTCGGTTTTGGAAAACAATAACTGAACGGCTTTATAAATTTTCTGATGTGCTTCTTTATAAAAAACGTCAGGCTTTAAAATATCTATCACCGCAGTCAGGGCATTTTTTTCAAGCATAAGCGCGCCCAGCACAGCTTCTTCCAAATCTAAAGCCTGGGGTGGTTTCCTGCCTTCTTCAAGGGAGAATAATGGTCTTTTGTTTTTCTGATAACCTTGTTTCAGATTGCTGTTGAACTGCGGATTATTTACAATATCCATGCTTTTGTGCGATTTTTTTGTAATTGTATGGTTATTTATTCACTTGACCCAATTTATCAGAACACAAAATTCTGTTTTCATTAAAACAACTTAATCGCAAGGTTGTGAAAATATAACCTTGTGAATAAACTATATAAAACTAGTTATATCAGAATATTATGTACTGATAAAACCCCCTGTTCCAAATTGGAGAACAAAGATAATAAGAATTAACCGGATGGAATCATTATTGAATATCCCGTATAATCAGGATTTTTATCAAAAAAAATTTTAAAAGCAACTATTTATCAATACGTTATATAAATCAAAAAAATTATCAACAAATTCTGGCATATGATTTGCTAAAGAAGAAGTAAGGGCCCTTGTTTTATTGAATTATGAACCTTTAAAACAAGCGATTATGGAACGATTTAAAAATCTATTTGTGCTTAGTCTTTTAGCCGGAATCATGTTATTTGGACTCAGCTCTTGCGAAACTACCGGAATAGACGGACGTGACGGCCGCTCTTATCTTTCTTTATCCTATTCAGTTGATGAACCACAATATGTGGATGCCGGAAACTATGCCATACCAGAATACTTTTACTGGGATGAGTTTTATCGCATTCAACCGGGATTTTATACTATGTATTATGATGGGCTGTTGAAGCATGGCTATTCTTATGAATCTTATGCCTGGGAGATAGATTATGAAATTTATTATCTACAGGGTGAGCCCGGTGGTTATGGTTATCATGGGGCTGATGCCGCTGATATGTATTTTACGATTGAGTGCAACCCATATGGTCCTTATTACTACGAGGATGAGCTAAAATCCGCCAATGCTGATGAAAACGAACAAATCTCAGTTTTTGCTGACAGCATTGTGGTGGTCAAAGAGCAGCATGATATGGGTATGAGGCTTACATACCGCAAAGCAGAAAAACGCGAATAACATCTTGCCAGTGAAATTTTCAGCATAAATGCGTTCCTTTGCAGTGAAAAACCAAACATTGTGAAATCATGGAAAGATCGCTGGTTACTACTGAAGACGGTTCACACACTGTATACTTGCCAGAGTTGGATGAACACTATCACTCTACACATGGCGCCATAAATGAATCGAAACATGTTTTTATTCAGGCCGGACTTGAATACGTTAATGCTGATGCTCCTGCTGTTTTGGAAGTGGGATTCGGAACCGGCCTGAACGCATTGCTTACCTTACAAAATTCAATTGCTAAGAAACAAAAAACCCGGTATGTAGCCCTGGAGCCTTATCCTTTGGAAGCGCATATATTTGAGCAACTCAACTTTAATGATTCTGTGAAGTTTGAGGGAGCCGGGCGTTATTTTCAGAAAATGCATACGGCGCAATGGAATTTCCCGGTGTTTATCACCGATGATTTTGTATTACACAAATTACAGCATACACTTCAGGAGACATCGTTCAAAGAAGCCGCTTTTGATGTGGTTTATTTTGATGCCTTTGCTCCTGCTAAGCAGCCAGAGGTTTGGAGCACAGAGAATTTTGAAAAGTGTTTTCAGGCATTAAAGCCAGGTGGTGTGTTAACTACTTATTCTGCGCAGGGTCAGGTTAGAAGAAACATGCAGGAGGCTGGGTTTAAAACCGAGAAAATCCCCGGCCCCACAGGGAAACGCGAAATGTTAAGAGCGATAAAAGAGACATCATGAAGCCGGAACGTTTTAATATCAGGGTTTATGCATTGATCATAAAACAAGGAAAAATTTTATTGACCGATGAAATCCGTTTTGGAATCCGGATGACGAAATTTCCGGGTGGTGGACTGAAGCTGGGAGAAGGAACCATCGATTGCCTGAGAAGGGAAATCCAAGAGGAGATGGGCGTTGAAATTGAGCATATTGAGCATTTCTATACAACCGATTTTTTTCAGCAAACGCGATTCACGAATCCACCCAGTCAGCTTATCAGCATCTATTATCGCTGCAGGCTGACAGAAAAGCCTGATGTTGTATTTACAGACAAGCCATTTGATTTTGAGAAAAATATAGAAGGGGCACAAGTTTTCAGATGGGCCGCATTGCAAAAGCTACGGGATGAGGATTTAACCCTTCCCGTAGATAGAGTGGTTTTGCGCAAGATTCAGGATTAACGTATTTTAAAGGTAGAATATCCCTCTGTTGATGATTCCGAAATATTAATGTCTTCTACGCTGGCCCAGGCAGGACCGTGATGACACCACTTAATAAAGCTGTCTACATCGTCATCATCGCCTTCCGCTTCCAAATAAACGCTGCCGTCCGGTTCGTTTTTTACAAAACCACTCACATGGCGCTCTGAGGCAGCCTTTTGTGCTGCAAGCCGAAACCCTACATTTTGTACTCTTCCTGTTACCCTGATATTAACATGTTTTTTCATAGTTTATGCATTTAATCGGTGTGTCATTAACTGACTGATTTTATAAAACAATTGACGTGGTGAAAGCGCCCGCCAGGGAACTTCATCAAATGGCCCTCCGAACGAAATATAATAATCGATGTTGGCCGATGAAAACTCTTTGATAACATGCTCCTGAAAATTAATTCCGGCAATCCAACCCTCTTCCACCTCATCAAACCATTCCTGGTAATAATCATCTTCAGCATGATGAAAATTTAATACATTTTCTCCTATCAGCACAAACTTATTGATGCCTTTATCTTCGAGGTGTTCTATTACATTTCGCTTCAAAAACATAATATCGTTGTGAAGACAGTCATTCCATTCCCCAATGAATTCGATGATGGAAAACCCCAACTCATAATCCGCAAACAATAATTTCATGTAGAGCGTATTCGAGCCAAAAGCATCCCATTGAGGATGAATAAGATGGTCGTAAACGGCATATTCAAACTCAAATTCGCTGTTTACTCTTCCGTAAAAGGGAGAGTCTTCATCTTCTGAAGCAATATAATAATGACGCCAGTTGTAATGTGGCTCTATTAGATGCATAATCGTTTTTTAGTTCTTTCATGATTCGTTTTGCAATGTTATAAACCATTAAGCAAAATTTCAATAGTATTAACAAGTAGAGAAACGAGGATGTTGAGGGAATTTAAGTATTTTTTACTCTTTTGATGATATTTGCTTTTTCCGTGGTAATCAGTCCATCATCAACCATTTCTTTAACAATGGGAATGAAATGATTTATTTTGTCAGTGTCGTCCACAATTTCTATAACAACGGGCAGGTTTTCAGACAGGCGAAGTATGTTTGAGGAATGTATTTCCTTGTCTGCCTGAAATCCCATTATTCCTCTGAATACTGTAGCTCCGGCCAAACCTTCTTTTTTAGCTCGTATAACAATACTCTCATATAAAAGCTGATGACCGTAGCGGGCTTCTTCAGAGATAAAAATACGTAATAGCGTTCCGTTTTCAGGTAGATCAGGCATAAGTTGCTTATTTTATTTGTATTATCAATCTGGCCAGAACCAAGCCTCCAAAAACCAAAAGAACTCCGGCAATGTTTGAGGCAAGTATATAGTAGAATGCATATCGAAATTGCTGATCTTTAAATAAGTTGAAGCTTTCTAAAGCAAAAGTTGAAAATGTGGTGAAGCCACCGAATATTCCGATAAAAAGCATCGCACGCAATTGAGATGATAATCCGCTGTGGTTTGTCAGACCCCATAAAAGGCCAATAAAAAAAGCGCCGATAAGGTTAACTACCAATGTTCCCCAGGGGAAAGCCTCTCCGCCAATCTTATAAGATAAGCCCGACACCCAATATCTGAGCAACGTTCCTGCGGCTCCGCCGGCAGCAATAAGCAATACTTTAATCATAAATTGCGTTTGTTAACAAAATAAAGCGCCAAAATTATAAAAACGACGATACTGGCTCCTAAAACAACATATTCTGTAACCAGCCTGGCATCCGTAGCATAAATGTTGTGAAGGGCCAT
>JBNJGK010000071.1:0-14145 GCA_051747665.1 Bacteroidota bacterium
AATTCGTTAATTTGTGATTTGTGCTTTGTTGATTCATTGATTTGTGAATTGTATAAACTCCAATTTCTAATAACATTTACAACATAATGACCATAAATGACAATGAATAACCATTTAGAACGAACCATTTATATAAATTCCCTTTCATTCATCCATTCAGTCATACAACCATCCAGTCATATATCATTATCAAAGCAGAAATTCTGCGCCGATCAGTTTTATCAGTATTATCTGCGTGCTATAAAGCTAAATCTAAAAGCTATCAAACAGACGCTGAACTCTCATTTTTTTTAAACACAATCCCGATAGTTATCGGGGCACCAGGGAATTCGCAAAGGTCACAATGAACCCAAAACCTTTACTCCGCTTGCCCCGTGGTTTTATTCCAAATCTATGGGGTGAAATGCGCAGCAAATTTCACTGGGGCGAAACCCAAAATTCCAATTTCCTGGTCTTTCACCTAATCACTTAAACACATACGCACTTAAGCACCTGCTTATCATCCTATTACCAACTGCTTATTGCCAACTGCTTATTGCCTATTGCCAACTCTTACATAAACACATTTCAACCACCAACCTACAAACTTAGTAACTTACCAACTTACACTCCTCACTCCTTCGCGGGCAAAATGGGCGTTTTGACTTCACCAAAACCAATTCGTACTTTACCGTCTGATGCATGACCCCGCATAATAATGGTATCATGATCGTGAATAAACTTTCGCTCTGAGCCGTCGGGCATCTTTACGGGATTTTGACCACGCCACGTGATTTCCAGCATCGATCCGAATGATTTCGGTTCAGGTCCGCTGATCGTTCCGCTGGCATACATATCTCCAACGTTGATGTTGCAGCCGTTAATGGTTTGATGCGTCAATTGCTGACACATATTCCAGTACATGTGTTTAAAGTTGGAATGACTTACTGAAACCGGCTTGCTGTTTTTGGGTTCTATAAGCACTTCAAGATCAATATCATAATTCTTCTTACCTTCGAACTGCAGATAAGGCAGCACCTCAGGCTCCTGTTCCGGACCGGCGGTGCGGAACGGCTCAAAAGCTTCCAGCGTTACAACCCATGGAGATATAGAAGAACCAAAGCTTTTAGATAAAAACGGACCTAAAGGCACATATTCCCACTTTTGGATATCGCGTGCCGAAAGGTCGTTAAATAATACCAGGCCAAAAATATATTTTTCTGCGTCTTGAGTAGAAACAGCTTCACCAAGAGCTGTAGGTTTTCCTGTGACAAAGGCCATCTCCAGCTCAAAGTCCAACAACCTGGTTGGCACGAAAACCGGCTTTTCAGCTCCCTGTGGAAGCGTTTGCCCTTTCGGGCGATGGATTGGTGTGCCACTGACCACAATAGAGGAGCTGCGGCCGTGATAGCCTACCGGAATATGCTTCCAGTTTGGCAACAACGCATTCTCAGGATCGCGGAACATCTTTCCTACGTTTGTGGCATGTTCCTTACTCGAATAAAAGTCGGTATAATCACCCACTCTAACAGGCATCAACATCTCTACATCTTCAACAGAAAACAAAGCCTCCGCCCGCAGTTTATCATCTGCTGCAGCACGTGCATTCTCCACATCAAAAACTTCGGCAATCTTATCCCGCACAGCTATAGTGGTAGCTTTTCCCAGCGCAATAAAGTGGTTGAGCACCTCACTTTCAAAAACTTTACTGTCGGGTTTCAGTAAAGGTTCAAAGTATCCCATACGGCTAAGGGTGTTTAAATCGATTACCGCATCGCCAATCCGGGTGGCGACAAATGGATTTTGGCTTTTAGCTTTGGCTATCCCAAAAGGAATATTTTGTATCGGGAAATCAGAATTATCAGGTATTTCTATCCAGCTTTTCCGTTGTGGATCATTAGCTTTATTCATTTGATTCATAATTTTTTATGATGATTTTGGCAAAAACACCTGAACAAATAACATTACATCGCTAAAGAAAAGCTCAAGGTGCAACATTATTTGTTTCAGGTTTAATCTGTCTTTTACAGGGTTCCCCTGCTTTCCTGCTCTAATTCAATAGCTTCGAATAAGGCTTTGAAGTTTCCCTTACCGAAAGAGCGGGCTCCTTTTCGCTGTATGATTTCATAAAACACCGTAGGCCTGTCTTCAACCGGTTTTGAAAAAATCTGCAATAAATATCCTTCATCATCCCGGTCAACCAAAATACCCAGGTCTTCAAGTGCAGCCACTTCTTCATCAATGCTGCCCACCCTTTCGAGCAAGGTCCGGTAATAAGCTGAAGGAACACGTAAAAATTCAATGCCGCGATTTCTTAGCTCGCTAACCGTTTCAATGATGTTATCGGTGGCCATGGCAATGTGTTGCACTCCTGAGTCTTTATAAAAATCAATAAACTCCTCAATTTGCGACTTTTTCTTTCCCTCGGCAGGTTCATTTATCGGAAATTTAATACGCTCATTCCCGTTAGCCATCACTTTACTCATCAGCGCAGTATAATCGGTAGAAATATCTTTGTCGTCAAAAGAAACGAGCTGAGAAAATCCCATGACTTCAGCATAAAACTTCACCCATTTGTTCATCTCTCCCCAGTTAACATTTCCTACCATATGATCAACATAGTTCAAACCTACCGGTTCGGTGCGGTAATCTGACTCCCACTTTCTAAAGCCAGGCAGAAATGCGCCGTTATAGTTTTTACGTTCTACAAAAATGTGAACAGTTTCACCATATGTATAGATACCGGATCGAATGACTGTTCCATTGTCATCCGTCTCTTCTTTAGGCTCCATGTAAGGCTTTGCTCCACGTTTTACTGTTTCTTCATAAGATTTGCGGGCGTCATCCACGGCCAAAGCAATAACTTTTACACCGTCGCCATGTTTGTTAACGTGTTTGCTTATATCCGTATCGGGCTCAAGCGATGTGGTTAAAACAAACCGGATTTTATTCTGCTGTAAAACAAATGAAGTACGGTCTTTGTAACCGGTTTCAAGGCCTGAATAGGCCAATGGCTGAAACCCGAAAGCGGTTTGATAATAATAAGCCGCTTGCTTGGCATTGCCTACATAAAATTCAACATAATCAGTTCCGTTAATCGGAAGAAAATCTTTATCACTCATAGAATAATTATTTTTGTTCGTATTATTTTTCTGACCAGGATTTGTAATAGTCTGGATTTTCCATTTCCATGGCTTGTTTGGTAAGTTTTAAGGGTCTGAATGTGTCTATCATTACAGCCAGCTCATCCGTTCCTTCTTTACCAATACTCTTTTCCACAGCTCCGGGGTGAGGCCCGTGCGGTATGCCTATCGGATGCAGTGTAAACATTCCTTTTTCCACGCTTTTCCGGCTCATAAAATCGCCATCCACATAATAAAGCACTTCATCAGAATCTACATTGCTGTGATTGTAGGGTGCCGGAATTGATTGCGGGTGATAGTCATATTTCCGGGGTACAAAAGCACACATTACAAAGTTGTGGGCTTCAAAGGTCTGATGCACCGGTGGCGGCTGATGAATTCGGCCGGTAATCGGTTCAAAATCATGAATGGAAAAAGCATACGGATAAAGGTAGCCATCCCATCCTACAACGTCAAACGGGTGACTGCCATAATGGTATGGGAAAAGCATATCTTTTTTCTTGATATAAACCAGGAAATCGCCTTTTTCGTCGTGCGTCTCCAGCGCTTCAGGCTCGCGAATATCACGCTCACAAAACGGAGAGTGCTCCTGAAGCTGCCCTGCCCGGTTGATATATTTACCAGGAAAATCGATTGCGCTGAACGATTCTACAATCAACAGCCTGTTGTTGGGTGTGTTAAAATGCAGTTGGTAAATAACACCACGTGGAATAGACAAATGATCGCCATAACCGAAGGGGATATTACCATACATGGTTTTCAGCACTCCATTTCCTTCATGCACAAAAATCATTTCGTGAGCAGAAGAGTTTTTAAAAAAGTACTTTGTCATGGATTTTTGAGGCGCAGCCACATGAATGTAGAGATCGTCATTCACCATGACAGGGATTCGGCTCTCAAGGTAATCATCAGCAGGCTTAGCCTTAAAACCGCTGATGCTGCGATGTTGCATGTTGTTATTTACGGCAACCTCAGGAGCAACTGACCTCGGCTCATCTATTTCAATCACATTGGTTGGCGGATAATGATGATAGGTTATGGAATATGTATCCGAAAAACCTTCTGTAGATATTAGCTGCTCTGAAAACAAGCTCCCGTCAGGCTTGCGGAATTGTGTATGCCGCTTGTGCGGAATTTTACCAAGTTTGTAATAATGGGACATAAAAAGTTGATTTTTTGATTAGATAATTTGATACAACAAACTATGTACATAACAATATTGTTTGAGTTTGGTTGAAAATTTACCCAGGTTTTCGTTAATTTAGATATATCAACATAAACTAACACCAGAAACATTGATTTAAAACCTCAAATTCCTTACTTTTACAAAATTGAAAGACAATAAGAGTGTTGCAAACACCTTTCTATTATAATCAGATCGAAGTTTTATTATGCGGCCAAATAAAAAAGCCTTTCATATTGCGCTTAAAATAGCCTTGATATATTTAGTTATCAGCGTCATTTGGATACTTACCTCCGATCACCTAAGTGTCTTGCTTAGCAGCAATCAAAACACATTGCTGCGCATCCAGAACTGGAAAGGCATTGCTTTTGTATTGGTTTCAGGCATATTAATCTATTATCTGATTTTTCGTGAAATAAAGCTTAAGCAAGATTATATTCATCTGCTGAACAAAGAAAACCAACTGCATAATGCTCTTATCAAAAACCTGCCCAATGTTGATGTGTTTTTATTTAACCGGGAAAAGGAGATTTTATACCAGGAAGGAAATGAAATTGAAAGCCTTACAATAGAGCCCGGGCCAATTGTCGGCATTAAAACTGTTGCTCAGATACCCCTGGATAAAGCGTCACTGGAAAAGATTGACGTAAAATGTGACCAAATCCTTAAAGGGAAATCCGTAAAAATGGAAATTCATTACCTCGGAAGCTATTTTGAATTGCGTGGAGCACCGCTGAAAAAAAATGGTAAAGACATTTATGCAGGTTTACTAATGTTTGTGAACATCACTCCACAAAAGCGAATGATGCAGGATATTGCCGATAAAATGCGGGAATATGAGGCACTCTATGAAGAATATCTTTCTCAGTCTGAGGCACTCAGGAAAAATTATGAGCAATTGCAAGCAAGTAATAATAAACTTGCTTACTCTGAGAAAAAGTACCGCACGTTCATAGAACAAACCAACGACGGTGTATATCATTTTGATTTTAAAGAGCCTGTATCAATAAATCTCCCATACAAAGAACAAGTCAAACGTATTTATCAGGATACAATGCTTTCATATTGCAATGATACTTTTGTGAAAATGTATGGAGCAAAATCTAAGGATGAACTCCTCGGAAAAAACTTGCTTTTTCTGTATGGAAATGACGAAAACGCCAACTGGGAAGCAAACATTCGTTTTATTAAAAATAACTACCTGCTGTTATCAGAAGAAACAGAAGAGCTTGACACCGAAGGCAACTACAAGTATTTTCTGAATAATACAATGGGAATTGTGGAAGAAGGCTTTTTAAAAGTGATTTGGGGCACGCAAACAGATATTACGCAAAGAAAAGCTAACGAAAAGGCACTAATCCGTGAAAAAAACAATGCCCGCGATAGTCAGAAAAAATATGCTGACTTATTCAATAACCTCAACGATGGAGTGCTTTTATATGAAATTGATTATGAAAAACCTGAACCTGGCATCATCCATGAAATGAATGACGAAATCTGCCGTATTCTGGAAACAGACCGGACAGAATTATCCGGATCTTCGGTAATGGATTTCATAAAAGAATCAGAAAAGGAAAATGCTTTAAAGCGTTCTAAAGATCACTTAAAGGGTAAACAACAGTTTTTTGAAGTAACTCTGGTTAGCAAAAGTGGAAAAAACATTCCTTGTGAAGCAAAAACCAGCATTGTAGAGTATGACAAGAAAAAAATGGTTCTGGCTATAGTAAGAGACATCACGCAAAGGAAAAAAATGGAAAAAGCGCTTGAAAAAGAACGCGATAAAGCACAGGAAAGCGACCGGCTGAAAAGCGCTTTTCTGGCCAATATGTCTCACGAAATCAGAACTCCTATGAATAGCATCATTGGATTCAGTGAAATGCTGGATGATGAAAGCGCTACTGCCGAAGAACACCAGCAATACGCTTCCATCATCCGTTCAAACAGCAACAACCTGCTGCGCATCATTGACGACATCCTGAACATTGCCCGCATTGAGACCCGCCAGGTGGCTTATTACTACTCATATTTTGCCCTGAACCAACTCATTGACGAAATTGCAACACACATCACATATAGCATCAGGAATAAGGATAAAAACGTTAAGGTAGTAAAAACTAAAGGATTGAAAGACACAGAAGATATGATATACTCTGATAAAGAGCGGCTTTACCAGGTGCTTCTCAATCTGGCCACCAATGCCGAAAAGTTTACCGAAAAAGGTAGAATTGAAATCAGGTATGATATTCAGGACACAAATATTTGGTTCTCAATAATTGATACGGGAATCGGAATGGATATGGAAACGCAAAAACACATTTTCGAGCGTTTCAGGCAAGGCTCTGATGAGTATAAAACCCGGAAATATGGCGGCACCGGATTGGGATTGCCGATAGCTAAAGGAATATTACAAGGAATGGAAGGGGATATATCCGTGATTTCCGAACCCGGAAAAGGTTCCATTTTCCGGTTTTATATACCCTATATTACTACCGCTCCTAAAATCGATTCGTAATATACTAACAGCATTTTTTTCATGTTATCAAAGTAAAACCGATATCAGATACAGGCATTCATGGCGAAAAGCAGAAAATCCCGTAAAAAAACAAAAAAGGCTTCTGTAAAGAAACGTTTTCTTTTGTTCACAACCTTGTTGATTGTGCTACTGGCTGTGGGCGCAGCATCCTTTATTGCTGCCGTTAATGCCGGATGGTTTGGCGCTTTGCCGGGTAACGAACAATTAAAATCAATAAAAAATGAAACAGCTACCCGTGTCTATTCTGCTGACAACAAACTGCTCGGGAAATATTTCTCCAAAAACAGAACTCAGGTTCAGTATCATCAGCTTCCGGAACATCTCATAAATGCTTTGATTGCTACCGAAGATGTGCGCTATTTTCAGCATGAAGGACTCGATGGGAAAAGCTACCTCCGTGTGTTTTTCAAAACCTTGCTTTTGGGCGACCGCAGCGCCGGTGGCGGAAGTACAATTACTCAGCAACTGGCCAAAAACCTTTTTGGGCGGCCCTCATTCGGACTGCTTACACTGCCCGTCAATAAGGTTAAAGAGGCTATTGTAGCTTATCGGCTCGAAAAATTATATTCTAAAAAAGAAATCCTGCTATTGTATTTTAACACAGTCCCTTTCGGCGAAAATCTTTACGGCATTGAAGCAGCCGCCAACCGCTATTTTAATACTACTACAGCAAATTTGAACATACAGGAAGCAGCGGTTTTGGTAGGCATCCTGAAAGCAAATACTTACTACAACCCAAGACTGCACCCCGAAAACGCCTTGCAAAGAAGAAATCTGGTTTTGTCTTTGATGAACCGGAACGGCTTTCTGGAAGATGACAAATATGACAAACTGATTGAAGAGCCGCTTGAACTGAACTACGCCAACCTGCAAGATGAAGGGCCTGCAAATTATTTTTTAGCCCAGGTAGAAAAAAGGGCCGACAAAATTATTGACGATATCAACAAGAACCGTGATATGGGCCTTTCACTTGAAAAAAGCGGCTTAAAGATTGTCACCACACTGGATTCACGCTTGCAGAAAACAGCACGGCAAGCAATTAAAAGCCACCTTCAGGAGAAGCAACAGTTGTTGGATCAGCAACTGCGTAATAAAAAACACCTTTATATCAGTACTGAAAATGAAGGTGAAAAAAAGAACCGGGAACTCTTTACCTGGGAAGGCACGCAAGTAGACAGCATTACGGTGGGTGACAGCCTGTGGCACTACAAAAAAATGCTGCATGCCGGTGTTCTGAGTACAAACCCTCAGAATGGTGCAGTAAAAGTCTGGATTGGAGGAAACCATTACCGATATCTGTCTTTTGATTTGGTCAAAGCCCGGCGCACCGCCGCATCCGCATTTAAACCAATGCTTTATGCATCCGCTTTGCACCAAGACCTTACCCCCTGCCATTACCTCTCAAACAAAGAAAAACTCTTTGAAGAATATGAAGACTGGTTTCCGAAAAATTATGACGGCAACAGTGGTGGCTTTGTCGCAATGTGGTATGCGCTGGCTCATTCGATGAATATTCCGACGGTAGACCTATATCTCAAGACAGACCATGCTAAACTGGATTATTTATGCCGCAATGCGGGGTTTGAAAACCCTATCCCCGAAAGGCCCTCTGTAGCGCTTGGAGCTTTGGATGTTTCGCTTAAAGAGCTGGTTACTGCTTACAGCGTTTTTGCCGCTCACGGCAAACGCCCCGAAATGTATATGATAGAGCGTATTGAAGACAACAACGGCAACATACTTTATAAGCATAAAAACCCAGAAGTCTCTTATCAGGCTATGAACGACAGCTTAACGCAGATTATGACCCGGATGTTGCAAAAAGCAGCCCGCGAAGGAACAGGAAAAAGCTTGTTTACAAGATACGGACTGACTCAGCCCTGGGCCTCTAAAACGGGGACTTCGCAGAATTACAGCGATGCACGCTTTATGGTCTATAGCAAAAATCTGGTTACAGGTGTTTGGGTAGGGGCCTACGATCCCGCCATCCATTTTAACAGCGGAATTCACGGTAGCGGCGCCACCTTAGCGCTTCCCATAGCAGCGCCTTTGCTCAGGGAAACCGAAAGAAAAACCAAGCTAATGCATTACAGCCAGCCTCCAGAAGTGTCTGTTGATACGGATAACTTGTTTGATTGTGATGGAAAAATCGACAGAAAAACACTAAATATGATGTTGGATGCCTTTGCCGGGGATATCATGGGTGGGGCAGAAAATGATTCCATTCCCGTTAAGGCAAATAAAAATACCAAAGAAAAAGAAGGAGGCAAAGTAAAGCGCTTCTTCAAAAAACTTTTTGGCGGCAACAAGCAAGACTAACACAAGCAAAATCTTTTTTGCATTCATGAGTCTGTTCTAAAAAGCACTCATTATTTTATTTAATTATGTATTGTATTTCTGAATGTCACCTAAAATTGAATTTATAATGATGTGATGGATTATCATACTGTTAACTTACAAACCTAAAAACTTACGAACTTATTAAACTGAACTAATTCATGTATACGAAAGAGGAGAAAAAAGCGCTCGTAAAAAACTTCTGGCAGCATTTTGACAATTATTGCAAGCTGCAGCCTGAGCTGGCCGGCAGGAAAAAAATGTGGGTTTTACACCGAACCGGAGTGCCTTCTGTAGATTTGAAATTTGAGCCGGGCCGGAAACGCACTTTGGTAATGATAGAATGCAATCATAAAGATGAGGATGAGCGGCTGAAAATGTATGAGAAACTGCTTCAGTACCGCGTTATTCTGGAACAAGGGCTCGAAAATCAGCTTACATGGGATTTGGTATACACACGCCCATCGGGTGAAGAGGTTTCCCGTATTTATACTTCACTGGAAAATACAGATATTCACAGGCAAAGCGACTGGCACCGGATGTTTCAGTTTATGGCCCGGAATATGAACATCCTTCAGGAAAACTTGATGGATATCGCAGAATTCCTGAAGGACGATTGAGTCAGGTTTAATAAGTTTGCACGTTAGTAAGTTAATAAATTATAGAGGTGTAATCTTGATTACTTATTGATTGTAGAAAATCGACTTTCAAAGGGCTGAATATTCGAGAAGAGAAGAAAAGAATACTAAGAGTCAGATTCCCGCCCGACTGAAGGGTATCAGTCGTTCGGGCGGGTCTTGCCCATTGTTTCGCTTATCGGGCTTTAAAAATGTCTAAGCTTTTATAGCGCGAAACATGGGCTGCGAAATGACAGTGTTTTACTAAAAGATATGAAAAAAGCGCGCGACGACACAAAATAAATTTAAAATAAGTCGTCGCGCGCTTTTTCTTTGCTGCCCACTATAGTCAGGTCATTCCGCTCAAATCACGAAGCGATAGCGGAGTGATGCAGGGCGGAATCTATATCAAAATTATAAAAAGCAATCAACCTGTAAGGATTGATAAATAACTATTTTAACACTTCAATATTCTTAACGCTCTCTTTTAAAAATCAGGCAACCCAGAAAACATCAACACATTAACCTCGGCTTCTTCAGGCGCTCTTAATCTGATCCAGGCTCACAGCGTTTTCATTTACTTTTCCATTCTCATAATCTGTAAGGTTTTGCAGGGTCGTCATCGCAATCTGCTCTAATGCTTCGCGCGTAAGAAAGCCCTGGTGCGCCGTAATTAAAACATTCGGGAACTGCATCAGACGCGCAATTTTATCATCGTCAATGATCATTTCCGATAGGTCTTTAAAAAACAGCTTCTCCTCTTCAGCATAAACATCAATGCCGAGGTAGCCCAGCTTTTTCTCTTTCAGGGCATCAATCGCGGCATCCGTATCTATGAGTTTCCCGCGACTGGTATTGATAAGCATAGCTCCTTCCTTGATGTGGCTCAGGCTTTGCTTGTTGATAATATGAAAGGTATCATGCGTAAGCGGACAGTGCAGCGAAACCAAATCAGACACAGAAAGCAAGTCATTCAACGAACGATACTCCACTCCTTGCTTTTTCAACATATCATTCGGGTAAGGATCATAAGCTACAATTTTGGCATCAAACCCCTTTAAAAGATGAATAAAGGCTCTCCCAATGGCCCCGGTACCAATCACGCCAATCGTTTTTCCGCTGAGGTTAAAACCGGTTAACCTCTCGAGAGAAAAGTTTCCCTCGCGAACCCTGTTGTAGGCCTTGTGAGTTTTCCGGTTCAGCGTAAAAACCAACGCTAATGCATGTTCAGCAACAGCCTGTGGCGAATATGCAGGCACTCTCAGAACCGTAATTCCCAGCTTGGTTGCTGCTTCCAGGTCAACATTATTGAACCCGGCGCTGCGCAACGCTATGGCCTTAATATTATGCTCCGCCATTTGATTTAACGTATTTTCATTGACTTTGTCGTTTACAAAAGCACAAATAGCATCATGACCTTTGGCAAGGGAAACGGTATATTTGTTGAGCCGTGATTCAAAAAAGCTCAATGTATGGCTAAACTCCGCATTCATGCGGCTGAAATATTCCTGATCGTATTGCTTGGAACTGAAAAATGCGATTTTCATATCGTATATAATTTATTAATTGTTACAATATAAACACCGCATTAATGTTTAGGTTTAATACTGAAAGGCAAGAGATTAATGCAAACGGTTGTGATGAAACCGCTGATACAGTTTAATAATTCTTCCCAGATGTAAACTTAGCTACTTATTGTAATCAGACCTGACAGCGTCGACAGACTTGTCAGCGTCTGGTTTTTAGACAACTTTTCAATGATTTGAAAATGTAATATTCAGGATACAAATATTAAAGTGCTCCTCACCTGCAATTCCCGGCCATTTCCTTTTTATCGTACGATTTAAGAATTTTTATTCCTTTAGGAGGAGACTCAAAATATTAGTTCACAAATCAGGCTGAGTCATAATTTGATATTATCTATTTCAAAGTTTTTTGATAAGTATTTATTTTTAAAGCTCGATAATTCCATATACAACCCTTGTAATTCTGAAATGGCAATTATGGCGCTGTAAATCTGATTTCCAAAGCTTCCTGCAGGATTTTTACTGCAATCGGGGATTATAATCTCCTGATTGTTCAGAACCAAAAGTATAAGTAAAGCCAATGTGTCCGTCAAATTCATAATTGGTAGACCGCCTGCGCTGCTCTAGCAATATCTCTTCAGTTGACATTTCTCCTGCCGGAATGGCCACGAGGTCATTAATAAACTCAAAATCCGCATTGAATGTCAGTGCAAACCCTTTGAAAAGCCTGATATCCACTTCTGAAAACAATTCAAGCCGGTTAGAATTAAAATCATGAAAATGGTGAGAGCCTGTCACTCCAGCCCGGATACTTCCCCAGGTTTGCCTGAAATCGGCCGTCAACACCAGCGATTGCCCCCACAAAAGCTCCTTTTCCTCTCCTAAAATTGTTTCTTGCATATAATCGTTATATGCGTTATCAATCTTGTAAGCGATAGCAATAGAACGCCGGGTCGCTTCTCTGTAAGGATAAAAACTGTATTCAATTCCCGGAGAAACCTCCAACTGAAAATCCATATTGTGGTAGGTGCTGGAAAGCACATCGGTGAAAACGCCTACAGACCAATGATCAGATACGCTTCTGATAGCATAACCATGAAAACCATCCCTGTGAGTAACCGTAGTAACAGTAGAATCTTCTATCTCATAATTTCGTTCATTGTAGTTAAAATAAGGCCGCGCCCTTATTTTCCAATCTTTCGTAACCTTATCAGCATAAAATCCATACCTTATATGCAGGGAATTGCGCGTTTTTTCAGCATCATAATACCCACCTCCGTAAACCTCAAAAACCCACCTTCTCCACGGGTCACGGTCTGAGTTTTGACCGGTTTCAGCGAAAACAGTATCTGCTTCGAATTGCAAAGATATCTGATCAGGGTTATTGTGTTTGTTTGCGATATAAGGAGCCAACCCAATTCTTATCATATTAGTATAACCCAGTCTTGTCTCGTGCTGTGTATGCTCAGAAGGCGACCAGTATTTTAACTCGTTATCTGTTCCTTTGAAATCACCGCTGCCAGACAACGATATGATATAGTTTATCCCTGACTGGCCGGCAGCGTGACGTGTCATAATAATGTGTACATCAGCAAGTTCTTTATCCCGCACATATTGAACCACAGGAATTTGTTGCCGGATATAATCATCATCAGCCCAATAACTTAAATCAAGAAAAACAGAAAGTTTTTCATTATTGCTGTTAGCCTGTTCTTCATTGTTTTGCGATACCGATATAACGGTAGAAAATAAAATAATAAGCAATAGCATGAGATTCTTTCCGGAAACAATCATTTTTTTCATTCTGAAATTTGAGTTTGACCATTAAAAAATTGTCCAATTCTGAAAAAGAAAGATTTTATATCTGCTTGTGGTCTGTAATTTCCTGTCGAAATCAAAAATCCTGCTTTTTTCCTTCAGGCGATCATACAATCTCATAAACCTGTTTTAAAGAAGCTTGTATATTCCTGGTTTCTTTTCTTTCTTTTAACAAATAGAGCCTGCAAAAATACGTAATATATTGCAGTTACAAAACGGGTATAGCAAAGCCAAAAACAAAGCTTATGAAGGTAAATCAGGAATATTTTCTTATGTTTGGAACAAATTCTTACAGAATGAAAAAAACTATCCTAAGCATACTGTTTTTAGTGAGCCTAATCAGTACACAATCGCAGGACAGCAGCCGTGTTTTTTACGATGTGATCCTCAACAAAGGCGTAGGTTTTGAACTTCAGGATATTAATTATGACCGCGTAGGACTTCCTACCAGCGAGCTGATTTATTACTCGTTTGGTGGCGGAACTGCACTGGACGGACGCATTGGCGTTAATCTTTTTTCCGGTTTTGCCCTTTCGGCAGGCGGCAACTACCGGCTGGTTTATATCAGCAAATCAGAAAACTTCGGCGACGCGAAAAACAAATCCCGGGCGACTGTTGCGCTAAAATCTGCCAGCAGCACCTTACATTATTCGCTAAGAACCAAAACACCAGATTTGTGGCTGACCGGAGCCACTTTTGGCGCAGGAGCCGACTACTACTTTCCGTCCACGCTGAAAAGGGAAAAAAATTCAGAAAAACTTGATGACATTCAATATAAAGAAACCACCGGCTTCCACCTGGAGGCAATGCTTACTTTTGTTTTGTTTCCTGAAGATAAAATTGAAATGATGCTCGGCGTAAAATACCATTATGTGTCTTTCGATGCCAAAGAAACACCCGACCGCGAAGCGCTCAACAAAATTGACGGCCAGGGAATGGATTTCCGGATTGGAATCCGGGGAGGGTTGTTTTAATTATCTGCTAATCAGCCACAAAGCGGCGTAAACTATAG
>JBNJGK010000072.1:0-10766 GCA_051747665.1 Bacteroidota bacterium
AATGACCTCGTTCTGACAGAAAGTAATGCCATATTTCTTTTCTCCGGCAATATGCAAACAACTATGTCAAAATCATCTTGCAACCATAACTTTTTTGGTCTCAGATTGGTTTTTAACTGAAACTACCACTGTGTAAACTCCCGGAGTCCAGTCGCCGCAAGAGATTATGGTTTGTTTACCGGCTCTTTTCTGCTGATGAATTAACTGGCCTGCGCTATTATAAATTTCTATTTCGGCATTATGCTCAGAGATTACTGTAAATTCTTCAGAAGCCGGCACAGGCCGCACAGAGCTTATAAGTCCCGGCGCATCTTTATCAACATCCGACACATCGGTTGGTCCGGATAATATGGGCAAATAGTCTACAAATCCCAGAGAAGCATCGTCCGTTTCATGGAAAATGTGGTCTTCAACCTCATCCTCATCGGCTGTACCCCACCAATTATTCTGAGCCATGATGTCATCGGGTGTGTTGTTGTAGAAATCATAAATTTCTCCGCTGTTTCCGTTATCATAAATCTCATTCATGCCCGGATTATAAATATCGCCTTCCAGTTGTCCGAGATTGGGCTTTGCAGCGTTCTGGACAGTAATTCCCCACAGGTTACCACGGATTTCATTGCCGCTGACGATAGAGGTATTGGTTTCATCACCGAAAAAGTTGATTCCCGAACCGCCCGCATTGGGATCATCTTCAAGGTTGTTATCAATAATCTGATTGTTTTTAATCACCGAAGCAATATTGCTTCCATAACAGGTGATTCCATAACGGTTATTTTCTATAACGTTATCGCGGATAACGCATTCAATGCTTCCACCGGCAAGGGTGGTCACTGCAATACCTCCGGCCATATCATAGAGGCCGGTGATTGTATTTCCCACAATCCGGATTGAGTCTTCTGCAGAAGTACCTAAATTAATCTGCGGTGTATTGGCGTTAGAGGTGTTGTTCTCATAAATGTGATTGTTAAAAACCTGAGGTGATGACGTGCTTGTAGAACCGGAAGCAATTGCCGGCCCGGCATTTTCATAAATTTCATTGTTATGAATATCCGGAGTGGAATAAAACAAATCTATAGCGCCGGTAGAATTTGATTTATCAAAATAGCGTATCGTGCAGTCTGATATCTCCATATCTGACTCAACCAGCTTAATCCCACCGCCATATTCGATGACTGAATTACTGAATACGGACTCGTTGGTTTCTTCAAAGCGGAAACCTTCAAAACGGTTCTCCGGGCTCATAGCTTTAAAAGAAGCCGTTTCTTCCGGCACAGCATTCCAGGTGCCTAAAACCGTTACCAATACCTCGCCGGCAATTTCTACATTGATGGCTTCGGTAATGTTAAGAATATCATTTTCGGAAATTGTTAAATCTGCATTTATCTGATAAAGGCCGGATTCTTCCGTAACAACACCGGACGAGTTTTCCACCAGGTCATCAAACGTCCATTCCACTCCCGTTCCGGGTGTTTCGTACTGCGCCTTTACAATAAAGGCTAAAAAGAAAAATAAACTGAATGTAAAAAAATACTTTTTCATAATAAGTTGTTTTAGTGATTATTATCCTTTGAGATGATGTTATAACCCCCATCTAACTCTAAGGAATTGCGCTGCAAATGCTTCGTGCATAATGAGTGCTGAATATATTAATCTGATTTTGAATTTTTCTTGTTATCGATATGGTCTAAAAGTTTCTTAAGAATCTTGTGGTGATCAAACGCCAATTTGGGAAGATAACTGATGGGGAACCATTGTGCCGCCATCGCGTCATCGTCGGCTTCTAAGCTTTGCTGACCTGTTTTCGTGAATCCATAATACACCACAGAAACGGTTCTGCCTCTCGGATCACGATCCACTTCTCCGAATGTATGGAACTGGCGTAGTTGTATATCCTTTAACCCTGTTTCTTCCTTCAGCTCACGGGCCGCACAGGCTTCCAGCGTTTCATTCATCTCAACGAAGCCTCCCGGAAAAGCCCAGTATCCCTGAAAAGGAGATTTTTTACGCTGAATCAGCAATACTTTCAGCTCTTTTCCTGAATTATCAAAAACAACAGCATCCGTTGTTAACGCCGGTCTTGGATATTCGTATGTGTATCCCATAATTGTTTTTGGCAAAGATATGTGTTCTGAATATAAAGAGAAAACTAAGTTTTTTCAGTAATCAGATTTAATTGCCTTTGTTCATCAGCAAGCATCTGCAGGCTGGTTGCTGACAGGTGATTTTTAATGTTCTGATTCAGCCCGGACCAAAAATGCTCTGCAACACAACTGCCTTTGCGCTTGCATGTGCCTTCCTCAGGGAGGCAAGGTACAATCTTGAGATCAGTCTCGAAGGCTTGATAAATATCATACACCGTAATGGAAGAGGCATCTTTTGCCAGCACATAACCAATACGCTGGTCTTGCGGCTTTTGAATAAGCCCATGGGCTTTTAAGCAAGCTATTATTTGATCAAGATACTTTACAGAAATATCCTGCTTTGCAGATATATCTTTTTGATAAATGCCTGCCTGATTATCAAGTGCGATTTGTATCATGGTTCTTAACCCATACCTGATTTTAGTGTTTGATCGCATTTGTCCGGTTTGGTTCGCCAATAGCAAAATTAAATAAAAAACGGATTTCAACTTCCTTATCTACCTTGACGATGCCAAACAGCCTGGAAACAGGTTCCAAATTAAAGTCCGTAATATCAACCTTAGCTGAGCCTTTCATTTGATAAACGCCATATTCTGTTCTGTTAAGGCTGTATGCCACTTCTGTTTTGCCGGTTTTGCCTCCGATTGTCAATATCACTTCAGAAGGTTGCCGTTTAATGTTATCAAGATTTATCAGAATAAATGAAGGCATGCACATTTCGATGGCAGGAAACTGTTCTGCTTTTAGTGTACGCATAAAATCCTTTTTCATCATGCGGTTATTGCACCTGAAATGTTGAACCGGAATTTTCACTTTAACAGAATCTACAATGTGTTGCCGGCCTTTCTTTTCCACGTTAAACATAACCTGATCCGGATACTTGTCAAATGTATATTTACAGGTAAAATCATTTACATTGGAAGCGCCATGTATTTCCAGTTTACTTGATGGCAATAAGCGAATACTGTCAGGAAAACCTGAAGCTCTACTCTGGTTAAAAACAAAAACCATCAGGAAACATATTGCCATTTTCCGAAATACCATAAGCCGAATCATAAAAACCGGAGCTGAATAACAGCTCCGGCTCTGTTGAATTTCATGTTTATTATTAAAAACTAATTACAGCCTCTAAAACCACTCCGCTGAAGTTGGCGTCCTGCAGGTGTCCGGAAAAATTGTCATCATAATTCTGGGTGACATATTCCAGTTTTACAAGGGTGTTCTTTGTCATAAAATAACCACCCCCGATATTCACTCTGCTAATGGTAGTAGACTCGGGTTCGTCAGCACCTTCAGCATAATCAGCATGGCCTGTTACGCTGTTATAGCGGGCAGCCAGATAAAACTGGTTCCATGAGCCAAAGCGTTGAAGCAACTCTGCTCCTAATTGGGTATAACTGCCATCCTGCTGGCCTTCGCGACCATTGTTTCCGGTTGTGTTTTCAAAAACACCAAAAAACTCAAGCCCTTTGTATTTTATAAACGGATTTACCTGGATAGCCGTTTCTTTGTTGAATCCCGGATTAAACCTGCCGCTGCGAAAGCCCGACTGAATAGAAGAGTCGGCCGGCGAAATGTAATCCAGTACGTTATAATAGCGGGCGCCGGCGCGATCTCCGGAATACAAATGATTCCCATTATCAGCGCCTTGTGCAGAATATACTGAACCGGTAAGTCTTATTCTCAGGTCTTCGCTCTGCTGGCTGTCATAGCCCAGTTTTCCATAATATGTGGGCTTCAGGTCATCCTTTTCGCCGGCGAATTTACTACTGCCCCAGGCTGTTGATGAATTGTCTACTGTGGGATTAAAAATGCCATTGGTAAGGCCTCCCACAACAAAGAAATCATTCAGGTGGAGTGTAGCTTCCATAAAAGGTTCTACCGTATACGCATCCATAATAAAATTCCCTACAAACGGATTATAAATTGCCGTCGCATTATCCGTACGTCTGAACATGGCATCCCCGTAGTTAGGCTGGTCTACACCGGCACGCAGCGTAAGTTTATCCATAAGTTCCGAGGCAAATCCGGGTTTAATAAAATCGAGCCGGTCTATTTGAATATGGCCTCCTTTCACCCATGTCTCATTATGATGACGTGAGCTAAGAAACACACGCAGATGCATTCTGACGCCTTTGTGTAATTGTGCATCAAAATTCAGATTGGCCGTAGGTAGATTTACATTCTTCCCTAAAGGAATAAGCTCCGGAGCGCTGCTGGCATTGCTGTGGTCCAGCCCCTGAAACTGCAAAGCAAAATCACCTCCTACTCTTATTTCGAGACCATCGAACTGTCCACCGGCCTCTTTATCGGTCTCAAAGATGTTCAGGCTTTCATAACCCGGAGCTTTATAAAACTGCAAACCTGACTCATTTTCCTGTGCCTGTAATAGCAAAGCACTAAAAACTAATATTACTAATATGCTGTATCCTCGTTTCATAACGTTTTAATTAATGTTGAAAAATAATTGAATAATCTACTGTGATTTTATCTCCTGATTTTATAGTACCTAACATGGCGGAGGGCGGTTCAATATTAAATTTGGTCATCTTAAATCCTTTGACGCCTTCAAACTGTAAGGTTTTTTCTGATGAAAAAGTACCATCAATTTCCACTTCAATATTTCGTGTGACGCCGGCTATAGTCAGGTCACCGTTTATAATCATATTCAGCTTCTGATCCTCTTTGATTTGTTTTACGGTATTCTTGTATTCAAAATATATAAGCGGATGATCTTTGTGCTCCATAGCCTCATATACTTTTTTATCCATGCCACCTTTTCCGCTTTTGAATGATTCTACCTCGATTGAGAGTTTACCTCCCTTTATTTCGGGACTTTCATCCGTATGGACAATATCAATATAGCCACTGTATTTTCCTACTTCTATCTCCCAGTCATGCAGCGTAGAAGTTCCTTTAATGGACAACTGGCTTTGCTGTTTATCAACTGTATAGCGACTCTGAGCCTGAGCCAGAATATTGATAAACAATACGGTTACTAACAATATATTTCTGATTTTCATAATGATGACTTTAAATTGCTAACTTATCCTACTGTTTTGGTAGGACAAAAATAGATAATTCCTATTTAGGTATTGCATTTCCGAATTGCCGCTTATTTAGACTAAACAGCAGGGAAGGCTATACTATTCAATATTTGATAGTTATAAATTTTGCTACATGCTTATTTATACTAGGATTATCGAAAACATATTTTTTTGGAGATAAAAATTCAGAATTTCTCTGAAACCAGAGAATTATTATCCTTCTCCATGGCTGGCCAAAACGCCATATTTGACTTAAAAGCTTTCTGGAGCTTAGTGCGCTATAAGGTTGTTTATAAACGTTCTGATTTAACCTGACTGCGCCGGGTAACCAGTCAGCGTCTGTTTTTGGACAACGTTCAAAGTATAGTAAAGCGCTGCAATACGAGCTTTAGCAAACCTATGTCATTACAAATAATGATGAGTTAAAATACCAGGCGGAATATTTCGGAAGGAAACTTATATCCATGTCTTATACGCTCAAAACAGACGTGGAATACGGTATGCAATGCCGGCTCCAAAAGAATAGGTTCTTATTTCCTGGTTGATTTGTATCCTATTGAACTCTGTATCGGTGTGGTAATATTCTGCTGAAAGCTGAATATGTGCATAATCTGTGATTTTGTATCGCATGATATAGCTAATCATGTAAGCTGTTGATTCGGCTTTGTGATCCCGAATTTCGTAATCGGGATAGTGAGTTCTGCTATGGCCTGCCATAGCCCGGGCATCAATAGCAAAAGTTTCAGAAAACGGCACAGAAAAAACTAATCCGCCTAATGCTGACAGGTAAGTCCAGTTGTCTCTGTAAAGGGGTTGCATAAAAGTGCCACCGCCAATCCATGCGGCTGTCAGGCCAACATTTTCTGTCAGGAAAAAAGCCGCATCCATAAAATTAATCTGCGTTCCATATTCAGAAACAGTTTTATAATCTCCTACCGGAATCGTTTGGCTCCACGAAAATGCAAGGTATCCTTTGAACTTCTGCGATGGTTTCTTTGAAACTGAATCTTGCTGATTTGAGTCTTTAAGCGCGTTTTGCTGATTAACCGGATTTTCATTTGCCTGCCCAGTTTCCTGGGCTGATAACGCGTGAAAAACAAAAATAGCCAAACTGATGAAAAACAATCTTATCATAATACAGGGTATATTAATAATTAATTTCCCAAATATAGTAAAAACGCCTAAAAATGGTCTTGCTTGAGTAAGAAAATTACAAAAAATTAAAGCCCTGGTAAGATTTTTCCGCCGGAATGCTGCTGAATCAAAAACTCTAAAAAAACAAACCCTCACTTTTTGAGGAGTGAGGGGCATGTTTGATTAGAGTTGTTAACAAAAAATAAGGACATTTTCTGATGATAACTTTCGTTATCTACTATATAAGAGACATCTAAAAGGCACTTTACCCTTATTGGCATATATACATTTTTCAATTTTTTTCTGATGAAATCCGGCTTGTGCCTTTCTCACCGGATTTTAAAACATCCTGTCAATACCTGTGAACGCTGCAAAACCTTACGGGTTGCTTATTTTGCCGATAAACAACATTGCGTTGCTTTTCTTTTCTTCTATAGCAAAAACAAATGGCCGGTTTACTACCAGGTTAAACGGTTTATCGTCTACCAGCGTGGTAAACGACTTGGCCAGTGAGGTTGCTGCTGTAGCTTCTGTTCCTTTTTCATCCACATCAATGGCTGCCTTGTGCATCACTTCACTGATGCTAACCGGCTGATCTGAAATCCCGGAAAGGTTTACTTCTTCATTATCGAATAAATCCCGGATTCCCATCGACTCCATAAGTTCCTTCATCCCCACACTGTACTCACAGCTAAAGCGGGGCATTCCAAAATTAATATTCCGCTTTCGCGAAAGGTTGTTTTTATGCCTTTGCCAGGTTTCCATATCCAGTTTAGAAACCAGCCTGTTCATATCTATTGTACTATCAGGCAATAAAATATACATGGAAAACGACTCATTCTCATAAGGCAATTCCACCATCTGAAATATACCGTTGCGATAATAGTTTAAATCGGCTTTTTGCCACATCATGCGGGTTGGCTTACGCGAGCCATCTTCAAGGTAAAAGTAAGAATCTGTGGTTTGCGAAGCGTTAAACTCATGCTTCCAGTCGCCCCTGAAATAGATTGCATTCAAAATGTAGAGCATATCTCCGGGCTGCGAGCCTTTCATCATTTCTTTGATATTGCCTTGCGTGGAACGTTGCACCCAATCATTAATTTCGCTGACGAAATTTTGATTTTCGGATTGATTATGGAACGCCGAAAAATATTCTTTATTGGTTCTGATAAACTCAGGAAAAACATCCACATCGCGATCATTCCAGATAGCATTGGCTATGTTTAAAGAGATGTCACCAGAATGTTGATTGTAATAATTGATAAGCCTTTTATGATATTCGTTAACCTGGGTATCTGTCTTCTCTTGCCAGCCCAGCACTTCGGCCAGTTGACGCCTTGTTTCCCCACCGGTTCCGTTTAGTGTCATTCCGGAGGCCATGGCTGCACTTACCGGAGAAACCACAATATTCGGCTGATCCTCCTTCTTCTGGTTTAGCTGTTGAAACATGGCCAAGCCAAACCGGTTGTTGTTAGTATTAAACGCTTCCGCTTCGGGAGAAGATTTTAATTGCTCTCCTTCTGAAGCCTTTTCTGAACAACTTCCCAGTGCAAATGCCAGAACAATAATTATAAAAAACCGGTAATGAAACATTTATAAATATATTTTTAAAATCTAATTTGGTAAAGACATCTGAAAGATGAAAACCCCTATCAAAAGGTTGCGTCATAAAATATTTTTTTTTGGGACGCAACCCATTTCAAATTTGATACATCTATGCCATGTCTGTACAATGAAAAATTCTTTTTACCTTAGCGGGATAAAGAAAGCATTATTTCATTGAAAGACAGCACAGAAAACATAGAGAGCATCTTAAAGGGATGCCGTAAAGGAAAGAAAAAGGCACAGGAAGCCTTGTTTCGCCTTTATGCTGATAAAATGTTCGGGGTATGCCGCTATTATACCCGCGACATTTCAGAGGCAGAAGATGTTTTGCACGATGGTTTTCTGAAGGTCTTTGACAAGATTGGCAAGTTTCGGGGCGATGGTTCTCTGGAAGGCTGGATACGCAGGGTTATTGTAAATACTGCATTAGAGCGTTTCAGAAAGCACAGAAATATGTTTTCCGTTTCTGAAATCAATGAGGATATGGCAGATCAGCAAGGCATGAACGTTGAAAGTCATATTTCATCTGAAGAGTTACTGGAAATCATCATGGAGCTGACTCCACAATACAGGCTGGTATTTAACCTGTATGCTTTGGAGGGATATTCGCACCAGGAAATAAGCAAGCGGCTGGGCATTTCGGAAGGCACTTCCAAATCAAACCTGGCGCGTGCACGCACAATCCTGCAAAAGAAAGTATTGCAGCGATACGGAAATGAATTAAAACAACAAAGGTCATAAACAAGGGATGGCAGAGAAAAACAAACATATCGATTCTCTTTTCAGTGATGGGCTAAAGGATTTGGAACAGTCCGCTCCGGCTCATTCGTGGGGAGTGTTGTCTGATCGTCTTGAACGGCAAAAGCATGTGCGGCGGCTCAGGGTGTTTCGGTATGCTGCAGCCGTGGCTGCTGTTTTTATTGCCTTCTTTTTAGGGCGTGAGTTTTCTGAAACGCCGGAGCCCACACAACAATTTGCTGCTGAACAAACGCAGCCTGCAGAAAACAGCCAGGCTCATGTTAATGAAGTCATAGCTGTTTTGCAGCCTGAAAAATCCGCTGCTGCCATCGCGCAAAGCAAGGAATCACAAGAAAAGGCCTCCGCAACAGTTCTTGCCAATCAACAATCAAAACCTCAAAATGAATCCCGCTTTCTGGAGCAGATTACGCCATTAAACAGCCTTGCAGCAGTATCTCATTTTGCTGACAAGCCTCTTCCTTCGCTGGATATACCGCAAGAGAAACTGCAAAAAATGTTGCAGACAGAAATACAAAAGGTTTTCAATACTCCAACCAACCAGCAGGCAATGGCTTCGGGTGAGGGTGGCTGGGCATTAGGCAGCTTTTTCAGTCCGCTCTATACCTATCGCACTACAGAAAATCAATCATTCGGGTTGTTTGACAATTCCTACAAAAGCAGCCATGACGGTCCGGCCGCTTTTGAAGAGGGGCAAATCACTTACACTGCCGGCATCACTGCCAATTATCAGTTTTCAAGCCGCTGGAAACTCGAAACCGGCTTATCCTACACAAAACACGGACAATCAAAAAACGCTTTGGTTTATGAAAATGACTTGCGTAATGATCCCGGCAAGATTGATTTAAGCACATCCGCAGGCCGTATCAACAGCGCCAAGCTGCCGCAGGAAATCGGGCAGGAAATCTCACAAGACAATCAGTTCAGTAGCACTGACCGTTTTGTTACCAACTCTAAAACGGACACCGAAATCCATCAGCGTTTTGATTATATAGAGATTCCTTTGATATTGAAATACAAACTATATCAGGATAAAATCGATATAAGCCTGCTCAGTGGTATCAGCACCGCCGTCATGGTCAATAACCAGGCTGAAGTAACTATCAACGGTCAAACCAACTCCCTGGGCGGGATAAACAATTTGCGGAAATTTCTTTACAGCAGTGTTCTGGGGTTTGGCATGCAGTATGAAATCTCTCAGGGTTGGTTTTTAAATGTTGAACCCACGTTCAAATATGCATTGCACTCCATCAATCCTTCTAAGGATTATCAGCACAAGCCCTATTCGTTAGGTGTTTATACCGGTGTTAGCGTGGGTTTTTGATTTTATCAGGAGTATAACCCTTTTACTTTGGGTTTTCCGGCAATATAAGCTTTAAAATAATTGGGCTCAAAATAGGCCACATCCTCAAATTGTTTTTCCAGATATGCTTTTTCGGCCAGCGGAGCCATATATTTTGCCGACGGAATAAAGTCTGTTAAAAAGCGGGCATTGGGCGACTGAATCACTTCCCGGCACTTGCCGGCGCCGTTTCCGCCAAAAACTATCATCTTGTTTTCCAGCTCCTTCTGATAGGTGTTTTCATCTACGATCGTTGCCTGTACTTCCCGTACCAGTTGATTCTCTACGTCATAAAACGCATCATACACTTCCATCCTGCGGGCATCAATCATAGGGCAAAACAAGGTATTTTGATCTTGAGGATTTTGTTTTTCAGCCATGCCCAACGCCATGGCCTGCAATGTGTCTACCGCTATAAGCGGAATTTCTTTGGCATAACAAAACCCTTTGGCAGTAGAAACACCTATCCGCAATCCGGTATAAGACCCCGGGCCTTTGCTGACGGCCACAGCATCCAAGTGATCGTATGTGAGATTCATTTCTTCCATGATTTCTGAAATAAGCAGGGTAACCATTTCAGCATGGCTGTTTCCGGTATCTTCAGTGCGGGATGCAATTGTCTTCCCATCGCGCGAAAGCGCAACGGAAAGCACCGGTGTTGCTGTTTCAATATTCAGAATAAGTGCCATAGCCCGATATTTATGTATTAAAATCCGGGCAAAAATATTAAAATAAAAC
>JBNJGK010000072.1:10866-13899 GCA_051747665.1 Bacteroidota bacterium
ATTAATCTTCTTCAAACAAGTCTTCGCGGTCTACGACCTCTACCAGCATTTCATCTTCCAGTTTACGGTTGATGGTGCGATATGGCGCTGTAACTACTTTTTCTCCGGATTCAAGCCCTTCCTTAATCTGGATGTATTCATTATCCTGCACACCCGATGTTACTTTACGCTGATCCACTTTATTTTCAGGGCCAAGCACAAAAACATACTCCACAAGCTCTTCATCGTTATTGTTCTCCGTGGTATCCGCTTTTGCAGTAACAGCCTGGATAGGTATAGAGAGCGCGTCATACACGGTCTGGGTCTGAATATCCACGCTGGCGCTCATTCCGGGCCTGAAGGGGGAGTTCACAAGCGACTGCTCGTCCATCAGGTTTTGATAAGACTCTGGCAAAATACTGATCTTCACATCAAAATTCGTGACCTGGTCTGTAGAAGCTCCGGCTGTTTCGTTGGCTGAAGTAGCAATTTCTGTTACCACGCCCTTAAACTTTTGCTTAAAATATGCATCTACTTCTATCAGGGCAGTATCCTGCAATTGAATACGGATGATATCATTTTCATTCACTTCCACGTTCACCTCCATTTTTTTCAGGTTGGCTATCCGCATCAGTTCAGTTCCTGATGAAAACTGCGAAGCACCGGTAACACGTTCTCCTTCTTCCACATTCAGACGCGAAACGGTTCCGTCAGTAGGGGCAAATATGGATGTCCGGGTAAGGTTTTCCTGTGCCTCATTGAGGCTGGCCTGAGAGGATTTCACGTTAAAACGGGCTGCCTTAAGGCTTTCTTCAGCGGCTTTCACTTCAGCTTTGGCTACTTCAAAAGATGACTTCACGGCATCGTATTCTGCTTCAGAAATCACGTCTTCCTCAAAAAGTTGGTTGTTACGCTGAAATTCATTTTTAGCTTTGATAAACTGTGCTTCGGCTTGTGCTAACCGCGCGCGGGCATTGGCCTGATTGGCTTTCTGGGTGTTTAGGTTCGCTTCAGCCCGCTCGTAGGCAGAGATATAAATTTCCGGATCAATTTTGGCTAAAAAATCGCCGGTACTCACCTCATTGCCTTCTATCACTCCCAAATCCACAACTTCTCCTGAGATATATGGAGTGATTTTCACCTCTTTCTCAGGCTGTATTTTTCCATTGGCCGTTACGATTTCTGTGATAGTTCTTTGCGTTGCTTTTTCTGTGGCTACTTTCGTTGCGTATGTTTTTCCTATCCATCCTTGCTTTTTAGCAATCACGCCAAATACAATCAGGATAACTGCAACTGCAGACAGGATGTAAATTAATTTTCTATTCATGAATATCTAGTTATAATGATCAAGAGAGTTGCGCCTGTTCAGACACAACTCTCAAAATTAATAAAACTATCAATAAGAGAAACCTACTTTGCAATGTTTATGGGTTTGCCTAAATAATAATCCAGCACTGTTTTCGTAAACACAAATCTGTACTTTGCTGACAGCAATTGGCTTCGGGCATTTGTTAGTTCTTTTTTTGCATCATTATATTCTACTGAATTTATTACGCCCACGTTAAATCTTTTTTCGGCATAACGAAATGCTTCTTGCGTAGCTTCTACTTTAGCTTGTGCTGAAAGATATTGGTTTTGTGCGGCTCTTGCATCAGCGTGTGCGGTTTGGATGTTTTTCCGGAGGTTTTGTTTCTCCCGCTCCAGTTCATATTTAGCATTTTCGCGCTGTAAGCGGGCTTTGTCAATACCCGTGCGGGCGCTCCAGTTATTAAAAATTGGGATATTCAATCTGAAGTTGATTGTTTCGCTAAGGTTCTCATCCAGTTGGTCACTAAAGGGTACAGTTCCATAATCATCCGGAACTTGCTGTTCAGCATAAACATCCTCACCACTTTCAGTGAAGCCCACCGGCATTGTCTGAGAGGAATAACTTTCTACTTGCCTGTTGGCCTGGGAGTATCCTGTGGATATGCTTCCTGACAACTCCAAAGAAGGATGCAAAGCTCCTTTAGCGATATCGGTTTCTTTTTCTGAGATGCCAACCTGCAGCTCTGCGTTTTTGATTTCAGGTTGGTTTTCCAGCGCATAATTGTACACGGCCTCTACCGGCTCCAGGGCAAGTTGGTTTTGCTCCATCGCTAAGGCAGGCTTTTCTATGGTAAATCCACGTGTGTCCTCCAGGTCGAGCAACTGAGCCAGGTTCAGGTAAGCGATGTCGAGTTCGTTTTCAGCCTGAACCACATTGTACTCCTCTGCAGCAGCCTGCGAGCTGATATTAAGCAAGTCGCCACGCGCTAAAGTACCTGCCTCAACAAGTTTCCTGGTCCGCTCTACTTGTTGTTTGGTAATCTCATGTTGATTACGGGCCGTTTCGAGGTTTTCCATCGCGTAAAGCACCGCCACAAACTGGTTGGCGATATTCAATGCAATATCATCCAGAAGCTTGTCATGAGAATACTCTTCTGATTCCCGCTTCATACGGTTGCGCTTCAGCGTATTTTGCTTTTGCATCCCTTCATATAGCGAAAGGTAAGCCTGAGCTCCAAACTGGTCGCCCATAATGCGTTCCGTTGAAAACTCGTTGGTGAAAGGGTCAACATATTTTCCCCAGGAGTAGTAGTGCGAAGCAGATCCGTTGACGCTGGGCAACATGTTGAGTTTGCTCTGCTTTACATCCAGTTCAATGTTCTTCAGGTTCAGCTCCTGCTGTTTTACAGTTATGTTGTTTTGATGCGCATATTCTATACATTCTCTCAACGACCAGGCTTCCTGGTTCTGACCGAATATCACCGGTGTTGAAATTATCGCTGCAAAAAACAAAGTCCAATACTTAAACATAAATTTTTGTATTTAATTTTCGATGTAATAAAAAACAATCATGCCACACTAATTAAATCTCTTATTTTCAATCCTATAAAGTGAATATACCTGTTCGTTTTTGTTCGTACCCGCTCATTGCGTGTACGCTTTTGAACGGTGTCCGGGTACTCGTGAAGCTCATAACTTGTTAAAAAAAGCGTTTTCATTCAGGCATCCAAAAATAACATTTATCAA
>JBNJGK010000073.1:0-13862 GCA_051747665.1 Bacteroidota bacterium
GCTTTTAGTCCGGGTTTGTCCCTTTTTATTAGTCAGTGTTTTATTGAAATACCTGACAAGCCGTCCATAGTTAGCTCCTGATAATGTGTTTTGTCGTTTGTACGTGCAGAAAATCAGGTGTGTAAAGAGTTGTGTGTATGCCATTTTTGGGTTTAAAAACTAGCGAATTTATGATGTGCTATCAGGTTCAATCCTTTCAGGATTGCAAGAGCGACATCACAGCCTGCTGCCCTGCATTTCATACAGGGTTAATGCTGTTCATCGCCGCTGGCGATATAGACATTACAAACGTAGAAACTTACAAACTCACAAACGTAGAAACTTACTAACGTATTAAACTGAATTCATCAAATATGTTGATAAACCAAACAGGTTGAACCCTCTAAACATTATCCGGATTTAAAGCAGGTTTGTTCAGTCTGTTTTTTTTTCTTACTTTTAAGCAATAATTAGCAATTACGGGGGCAGAGAATTTTCAATTATAAATGAAATGCTTGTTCATAGCATCATACATGCGTTTATTTTACTGTGCTATCTCCGGTTTGCCGTATCAAATTTTTGATTATGGATAATAAAGAAAAAATAGCTGAGGAGCTAAAGCAGTCGCGTAATCAGATTGCCCGCAGTGTGGTAGAGCGAATGTTCAGGGATGAACCCGAAGCCTGGGAAAAGTACGGTGAGGAAGGCAAAAAACTAAGCATCCGTGATATGGAGTATCATATGCCTTATCTGGAGGAAGCAATTCTTTCCGGTGAACCCTCTATTTTTTTAGAGTACGTGGAATGGACACAAAAATTGTTTTCTAAACTTTCAATGCCTGCTGATGCATTGCAAAAAACGCTTGCTTATTTCGAAGGTGAATTGCATAAAACCCTGCCGGAAGAAGAGTTTAAAGTTGTAAAAGATATTTTTGCTCATGCGAAAAGCATTCCGCAAGAACCTGCAAAAGAATCACATAGTTTTATAACTTCCGGAAATCCATATTATGATTTGGCAGAGGCATTTCATAGAGACTTGCTGAAGGGTGATCGTAATGCCGCCCGGAAGCGTATTCTGGAGGCAGTAGAAAACGGAGCGCCTGTAAAAGAAATCTATCTGCATGTTTTTCAGCCGTCGCAATATCAAATCGGGCAGCTTTGGCTCAACAATCAAATCAGTGTTGCTAAAGAACATTTTGCTTCGGCAGCCACGCAGCAGATTATGGCGCAGCTTTATCCGTATATTTTTTCATCAGAACGTATTGGTAAAACGATGCTGGCTGCTACAGTGGGTGGTGAGCTTCATGAAATGGGCATCAGGATGGTGGCAGACTTTTTTGAGATGGAAGGTTGGGATACATATTATCTTGGCGCGAATACTCCTGAAGCCAGTATATTGGAAAGCGTAGAAGAGTATAAACCGCATCTTGTTGCTTTATCGGCAGCTATGCCGTTTCACCGTTCTGCGATTCGCAAAATTGTCCATTCTCTTAAAAAGCAGAACCTGCCGCTGAAGATTATGGTAGGTGGCAGAGCCGTGCGCAATAAACATGATGCCATTGAGCATTTTAAGGCAGACGGGTATGCTGCTAATGCACAAAAAGCGGTAGAAGTAGCCACAAAACTTGTCTTATCATGAATCAAAACAACTACATCAAAGGCATTGTATTATCGTGCTCCCCGGACGGAATCACAGATCGCATCTGGCATGATGATATCGGCATCACACAGTTGAACCCTGTGAATAAACCCTTTATTCATTTGCTGGATAAAGGCAGCCGGCAGAAAGGATTGTCTTTCCTCTACGACTCGCAAAGTCAAAAGTCAAATATTGGGGTGCAAATGGATGTTATGATGGGTGAGAAAATTATAACGATGACATTTGCCGGGTTGTTGCTAAAAGACCAGATTTTAGTTGTTGCCGCCGAGGACAGCCAGGAAACCTCAGATTTCCTTAATCAGTTGCAGCAGATTAATAATGAGCATATCAATACCATCCGTATGATGGTGAAAGCAAACATGAAAGATACCCGGCAAACCATACCATCTTCAGAAGACAATCAACTCTATGATGAAATTACCCGTCTGAATAATGAAATGGCTAATTTTCAGCGTCAGCTCACCAAAAAGAACATCGAACTTGACCGGGTTAATCAGCTTAAGAATAAGTTTATCGGAGTGGCTGCACACGATTTGAGGAATCCTTTAAATATCATCCAGAGTTATGCTGATTTTTTGGCTGAAGAGGCAGAAGGCGTTTTGGAAGCTGAACATCTGGAGTTTCTGAACCGCATTATCGAGTCTTCAAACTATATGCTTAAACTCATCGAAAACCTTCTCGATTATTCTAAGATTGAAACCGGAGAGATGCACCTGCAAAAAGAATCTTTGGAGTTGGTCAGCTTTCTGAAACGTATTGTGGATATGAATAATATGCTTGCTCAGCGTAAGAATATAAAAATTGATTTCCATACAGATGCAGACGCTATCCAGCTTTTAGTTGATCCTGAGAAAATGGAACAGGTGTTTAATAATCTGTTATCGAATGCTGTAAAATTTTCGCACCCGGATTCTCATGTTGAAGTGAATTTACTACAGCAGGATAAAAAAGTGCAGGTGCGCATTGCAGACCGCGGAACAGGAATGAAAACCGATGATATTAAACAGGTGTTTTTGCCCTTTACAAAAATCAGTAAAAAGGGAACCTCTGGAGAAAAAGGAACCGGGTTGGGATTGTCTATCGTAAAACGTATTATCGAAGAGCATGATGGGTCTGTAGAAGTAGATAGTGAACAGGGAAAAGGTACGGCTTTTACCATAATGTTACCTTTGTCTTCTGAAAATCATAATGCAGAATGAGCCGGTGTATCAGATAATCATAAAAATAAATAAATATGGATAGTTATATCCTGAAGCTTTTTATATCAGGTACTTCAATGCGTTCGCGCAAAGCGAGGGAATATGCAGAAAAGCTCGCAGAAAAGCGTGACGATATCACCCTTAAAGTTATAGACGTGCTTGAAAACCCTGATCCTGCCGAGGATTATAAAGTAATGGCTACGCCAACCTTAATTCGTACATCGCCATTGCCTGAAAGGAGAATCATAGGAGATTTGAAAAACGCGGATAAAGTAATTGAATTTTTGGATATATAATTTAGCAATTCAAGTATTTATGGAAACTAGTAAAACAATTAAAAAATTAGCAACAAACATACCCGGCTTTGATCATATTTCCATGGGAGGCTTGCCTGCCGGAAGAACAACGCTTATCTCCGGATCAGCCGGTAGCGCTAAAACCATGTTTGCAGCGCAGTTTATTATTGAAGGCATCCAGAAAGGAGAGCATGGGGTTTTTGTTACCTTCGAAGAGTCGGCCCAGGACATCCGCAACAACCTTGAGAGCCTGAATTGGCCTGTAGCCAAATATGAAGAGGAAGGAAAATGGATCTTTGTGGATGCATCGCCCGGAACAACCCATCAGCAAATGGAAATGGGAGACTATGATTTTAATGCCATCCAGGCACGTATTAAACTTGCGGCCAAAAGAATCAATGCCTCGCGGATTTCGCTTGATTCTATGGGAGCGGTATTTAATCAGTTTGACAACCCGAACATCGTCCGGCGCGAACTTTTTAGTCTTTCCAGGGCTGTGAAAAGCCTGGGAATCACGGCTATTCTTACAACAGAAAGGCAAGATGAATATGGCGCAGTAGGCCGCTTTGGCGTGGAAGAATTTGTTGCTGATAATGTGATTATTTTACGAAATATACTACATCAGGAGAAAAGAAGACGAACCATTGAAATATTAAAATACAGAGGTACAAATCATCACAAAGGAGAGCATCCATTTACAATAATTCATGATAAAGGAATTGTTGTAATTCCATTGTCGTCACTGGAGCTAAAGCAAAAATCAACTGACAAGCGGGTTACTTCGGGTAGTAAAGACCTTGATAACATGTGTGGAGGTGGATTTTTCAGAGATTCCATCATTTTGGCTTCCGGACCCACCGGTACAGGTAAAACACTCATGGCAACCGAATTCCTGGCCGGAGGTGTGGAAGCGGGTGATAAAAGCCTGGTTTTTGCCTTTGAAGAAAGTCATGAGCAGCTTTTCCGCAATGCCAGAGGATGGGGCATTGACTTTGACAGGATGGAGCAGGATGGGAAATTAAAAGTGGTGTGCATGTATCCTGAAAGCGCTGGCCTGGAAGACCATTTGCTGAATATGAAAAACGTGATTGAAGAGTTTAAACCCAAGCGGATTGCCGTAGACAGCCTTTCAGCCTTAGAGCGTGTTTCTTCAATTAAAGGGTTTCGGGAGTTTGTAATTGCCCTCACATCCTTCATCAAGGAAAAACAAATTATGGGCCTCTTTACGGCTACCGCCCCGGCTTTAATGGGAGGAGCCTCCATAACGGAAGCACATATCTCTACAATTACAGATTCCATTATTCTGCTCAGATATGTGGAGATTAATGGCGAAATGCGCAGAGGCCTTACCGTACTGAAAATGCGTGGTTCAAAACACGAGAAAAACATCAGGGAATTTATCATAGACAATACGGGAATGCATCTCGGCAAACCATTTAGCGGTATGTCCGGCATAATCGCAGGAAATGCGCTGCATTCGGACTATAAGGATAGTTTAAATGATATTGATGAGCAGATGTCTTCATCACTGTAAATAAGCAAAGTATACAGCCTTAAAGTTTAACTTGATGATAATTAGGGAAACAAAATAATATAATGATGGAAAAGGCCAGACCTTATGTTCTTCTTGTTGATGATGATAAATATTTAATTGAAGCCTATCAGCTTACATTGCAGAAGCAAGGATATGATGTGGATATAGCCTTTGGGCAACAGGAGGCTCTCACGAAAATGGAAAAACGGGTGCCTCATATTGTTTTTATAGATGTATTTTTAGACCATAGCGATGGCAGAACCCTTTTAAATATTATTAAAGGCAAGGAGGAATATGCCAGGGTATTTTGTGTTCTGATTTCCGGAATAGCCAAAAATCAGGCAGATATTGCTTTAGGCCTCTCTAAAGGAGCTGATGCCTATCTTACCAAACCGTTAACAAACAAAGAGCTGGTAGCCCACACTTCTGTATTTATGAAGCAGCGCCAGGCCATTAATAAATTGCTGAAAAGCGAACAGCGATTGCAAAAGCTGATCCGGTTTAACCCGGATGCGATCTTGGTAATCAGCCGGCAGGGGAAAATACGCTTTGCCAATCCCGCAGCAGAAAAGCTGTTAAATCAATCACACGATCAACTGGTGAATTCTGACTTTGGTGTGCCTTCTGTTGAAAACCAATCTGCAGAAGTTTCTGTGCTCGCAAAAAATGGCGAGGATAAGCTGGTGAAAATGAACTTGGTAGAAGAGGAATGGGAAGAAGAGCCTGCTTACATTGCTACGCTCAGAAACATTACCCCACAAAGAAAAGCTGAACTGCGTGTGGAAAATCTGAACTCTTTATTGCAAGCCATTCGTAAAATCAACCAACTTATCGTGCATTCCGATAGCATGGAAGAGTTGTTTAATTCTGCTGCAGTGGCGCTTCTGAATACCAGAACCTATAAAGGGGTTACAATTGCATTAATAAATGCGGAAACAGAGATGATTGAGCCCTTTAGCATAGAGGGAGACCATCATTTTCCGGATAAATGGAAAATTTCAGTTCATGGTGAAGGAAATGCGCCACCCTGCATAAAATCAGTTGCAGATCGCAAAAAAACACTGATATATGACAGTTTCAGTCTTTGCAACGGCTGCCCGAACCAAAAAAAGTTTGGTAAGGATTATTATGAAGTATTGATAGCGCCATTGCTGCACCAGGGTAAAATACTGGGCATTCTTGCCATCACGCTTGCCAAAGGAGAAAACATCGATAACGAAGAGTTGGAATTAATTGAAAGTGTAAGCAACGACCTGGCCTATGCCTATGATAAGCATCATCTTCAAAGCCGTCTGTTTCAAACTGAGGCAAAATACACAGAATTGTTTGAACGCTCTCCTGTAGGGATTTTTCAAACCACTTCCGCCGGCAATATCGTATCCATTAATACAGAAATGGCGCGTATTTTAGGCTACAAGTCAGTAAAAGAAGCAAAACTAAAAACGGAAAACCTCAGAAATAATTTATATTACAGGCCGCAACGCCGGGATGAGTTTTTAGAATTGTTGAATAAGTATGGTATAGTAAACAGTTTTGCCTATGAGGCTTTAGATGCCAGTGGAAATATACGCTGGATAGAAATGAGCGCAATTAAAAGTAGTGAAAATTCAGATGGTACGTTTTTAATTGATGGTTTCGCATGGGATATTACAGAAGAGCGGAAAAATCAACAAGAGCTCAAAATAAGCGAGAACCGCTACCGGAGTTTATTTGAATCTTCAAGAGATGCCATCCTGGTTGCTGACCTGAACCGAAATATCATAGATTGTAATAAAGCTACGCTGGATATTTTTGGCTATTCAAGGAAGGAAATCATCGGAAAGCAAACGCTTCAATTGTATAATGATAAAAAGGAGTTTGAGCGGATGGGTGAGGTGCTGAAAGAACAAAAAGAACCAGGAAGCACTTATTTTACAGTATATTACCAAAAAAGTAACGGGGATATTTTTCCCGGAGAAACCAACGTGTTTCCGCTGCTTGACGAAGAGGGCAATCCGCAAGCTTTTGTGGGTTTGATACGGGATATCACCAAACGGGTGGAGGCCTATGAAAAGCTGCAGAAAACGTTGCAGGATTACCAGGAGCTCAATGAAGAATATCAGGCACAGAATGAAGAGTATGAGGTTCAAAACGAAAAACTCAGCCAGCATTTAGAGCAAATCAGAGAAATGAATGAAGAACTGAAAAAGGCAAAACAAAAGGCTGAGGAAAACGATCGGCTGAAATCAGCCTTTTTAGCGAACATGAGCCATGAGATTCGTACTCCGATGAATGCCATAATCGGGTTTAGTGATTTGATAGTTTCGGAAGAATTACCAAAAGAAGAGCAGGATAAGTATTTGGACGTTATCGTGCAGAAAGGAGAATCGTTGTTACGCTTAATTGATACTTTGATAGATACCGCCAAAATTGAAGGAGAGCAACTGCAATTGCACCCTGAAAGTTTTGATGTGAACAAACTAATGAATGAGATTCTGGAAACCAACAAAATGCTGCTTTCGAAAAGTTCTGATAAAAAGCACGTGGACATCAGGGTTAGCAAAGCCAAACCTAATGAAAAGATGATTATGAAGATGGATGTCCATCGTCTTAAACAAGTGATCAACAATCTCCTGAGCAATGCGATAAAATATACAACAGAGGGCCTTATTGAGCTTGGTTATACTTTGAAGGATAATGTAATTACATTTTTTGTTTCTGATACTGGCTCCGGAATTCCCTACAACGAGCAACCTCATATTTTTGAGCGTTTCAGGCGTGGAAAAAACCAACATGACCCATCTACCAAAAAGTTAATAGGAGGCACAGGAATCGGGCTGAGTATCGTAAAAGACCTTACAAAACTTATGGGCGGCAGTATTCATTTTGTATCAACTCCGGGCGAAGGAACTGCTTTCTATGTGGATTTTCGATTTGAGCCTGTAAGCGATTCAAAACCAAAAGAAATCAATCCTTCTTCTGTTGAATTGTCCGACCTTTCAGGAAGAAAAGTGCTGATTGTTGAAGATGAAGCTTATAACTTGGAATACCTGGTTTCTTTACTGCGCAAGTGCAACGGAGAAGTCATTACCGCGCCAAGCGGGGAAAGCGCACTTGAACGAATGAATGATAACCCGGATACGGACTTGGTGCTTATGGACATTAAGCTGCCGGGGATAGACGGCTTTGAAGCAACTAAAAAAATCAAGAATGAAAACAACGAGGTTGTAGTCATTGCACAAACCGCCTATGCCATGCCTGAAGATCAGCAGGAAGCTAAAAAAGCCGGATGTGATGATTATGTTACCAAACCCATTAACAAATGGGATCTTTATAAAGCCATAAACACCCATTTGAAGCCTCGAATGGAAGCGGATATGTGATTTTTAAAGGATGTTTTTACTTTTGCACAAATTTGAATCTCATGGCAGAAATGGAAACCAATTTTCCACTCACATCGTTAAATACATTCGGCGTACCCGCAAAAGCTTCTTCTTTTGCAGTAGTAAAATCATCAGCCCAGGCGGTAGATATCATACAACATGTTTTGCCTGAGATGAAAGATGTTCTGATTTTGGGAGGCGGAAGCAACATTTTGTTTACTTCTGACTTTGATGGCCTTGTGTTGCATCAGGCTATGAAAGGAATTTCGGTGTTAGAAGAAACAGATAAAATGTGCCGCCTGAAAGTGGCTGCCGGTGAAGACTGGACTGAATTTGTAGATTATTGCGTTTCCAGAGGCTGGGGCGGAATTGAAAACCTGGCGATGATTCCGGGCCAGGTGGGAGCAGCGCCTGTGCAAAATATCGGCGCATACGGGCGGGAAGTAAAAGATGTTATTGAACAAGTGGAGGCTTTGGACTTGAAAACGGGAGAATACCGTTTTTTCTCAAATCAGGAATGCAATTTTGCTTATCGCAACAGCATTTTTAAAAATGAATTGAAGAATCAATATTTAATCACCCATGTAATATTTTCTTTGCATAAAGAACCGGTGTTTTATCTTGACTACGGATCAATCCGCGATGAATTGGAAAACCAGCAAATTACTGAAATTACATTTCAGGAGGTTGCCCGGGCTATTAAGAGTATCCGTAGCAGGAAACTGCCTGATGTGAACAAAACAGGCTCAGCAGGCAGCTTCTTTAAAAACCCGCTTATAGCAAAAGTAAAATTCGAAACCTTAAAAGAGAAATATCCTGCTATGCCCTTTTTCAAGCTGCCTGAAGGATATAAAATCCCGGCCGGTTGGCTTATAGACCAATGTGGATGGAAAGGGCACACACGTAAAAACTACGGAGTATATCCCGAGCAAGCTCTGGTGCTGGTGAATTACGGCGGCGCATCAGGGAAAGATATTTTTGAGCTTTCAGAAGAAATCCGGCAGGATGTCAGCAAAAAGTTTGATGTTGAATTGGAGAGAGAGGTAACGGTTATATAGATGTATGTAAAATGATCGGCAAAAAAGTAAAGGGCTAAGAAGCAAACAATTTTTGTTTGAATGTGGTTAGAATAAAGTTGGTGGTTTGAAACGAAACAATATTCTGATTTAACGATACAATATGGAGAGCGTCAGCATATTATCACAATCATTTTATAATTAAACGGTTGAATATCAAGCAATTAAATCAAAGACGCAGAAACTTTTTAAACTGTACTGATTAAAAACCAATAGATAAAAGATGAAAACGGTAAGTCCGCTGTTAACTTTTACGAAAAAACTCAAAGCCCATGGCGCTTTTAAAAATAACCCCAACAAAAAAATGATTGGGATGGTTTATTTTAAGATTTTGTTATCTGAACCCTTTCGGCTATTGGAAAAGAAAAGGTATGACGGCGTTTTAGAAAATACAGATCCCGAGCGTGCCCCTGTTTTTATTATCGGGCATTGGCGCAGCGGAACAACCTATACGCATACGCTTTTAAGCCAGGACCCTGGGTTTGTGTATCAGACAAAGTATCAGAACTTCTTTTCAGATAATTTTTTGACCACCGAGGATTTCTTTAAACCGCTTATATCCAAAACCATTGATTTTTTCAGCCCTGTAGGGCAATGGCAATCGCGCATCTCCAAATCCATGAACCTCGACACTCCGTCAGAGTCTGATACAGCCTTGATTAGTGAAATTTCAGAATATACCTATCATTGGGCTCATCTTTTCCCTAAAGCTTATGAAGAATACTTTAATAAGTATTTATTCTGCGAAAATTTAAGTGAGCAAGAGCTGAAAAACTGGCAAAACACAATGCGGACGATGATTAGTAAAGCATACTTAAGAACGCCTTATGGAAGGCTCCTGATAAAAAATCCCGGAGATACAGCCCGCATCAAATACCTTTTGGATATCTATCCTGATGCGCGTTTTGTATTCATTCACCGCAACCCGTATGAGGTGTTTTATTCCAACCTGAAACTTTGGAATCTGGTGCAGCAAAGTGTGGCTATGCAGCAAATAACCGAGGAAGAAAAGAAACAAATTGTGCTTAAAGTCTATACAAAGCTGCATCAGCATTATCTGGAACAAAAAAAGCTTTTGAAGCCACATCAGTTAATTGAGCTGGGGTTTGATGAAATATCGGAAAAACCATTGCAGTCGGTTGAAAAAATATACCGGCAGCTTTCGCTGAAAGGATTTGACGATGCACATCCGTGGATTAAGAATTTTTTGAAAGAACAACCTCCGCGTCGAAATCAGCAATACGAGTTTAAAAAAGAAGACCTTCGTCTTATTAATGAATATTGGGATTTGGCTTTCAAGCAATGGAACTATCCTAAGCTTGACCCCGACAAAGAGATGGACGAAGCAAGCTGAACAGCTTAACTTCTGAAAGGTGGCGTAAAGAAAACCAGGACAATCAAAAATGCTAAAGCTGTGGCCGCCCCGGCCCAAAAAACCCACTGCAATCCTCCTATTGCAAAAATGAAACCGGCCAGGAGAGGGCCCGCCGTTTGCCCTGCACGAGTCGTCATGCTGTTAACAGACATAAAAGCCCCCCGGTGTTCCAGCGGAGCTATACTTGTTAGAATATTAAAAATGGTAGGGATGTTTATGCCCTGACCCATACCGATAATCAGCAATAGTGCCAGTAAAACATAGAAATTATCTACAAACGGAATATAGGCAAACCCGATCAAAAAAGCCACTAACCCTGCAGATATCAATGCTTTCATAGATAACACCTTCGTGATGCGGCTCAGAAAAGCCGCCATAGCCCCCGCGGTAAGCGCCATAAAGGAAATCATCAGCCCGATTTCACTGCTCGAAAGTCCAAAACGGTCTTTTAGCATAATGGGCATGTAAGTCATAACAACACCAAAAAGCAATAGAAAAGTAATGAAAGTCAATAAAAAGAGCACTATCGATTCTTTGGAGGTGACAGACTTGAAGGTGTTACGTAAATAGTTGGAGAACTGCGGCTTTTCAGTTGGTTCCGGGTTATTCAGGAAACGATAGATAAGTGCGGCTACAATCAAAGCCAAAAGCGGGATCAAAAACGGATACCGCCAGTGGAAGGTGGCAAGCAAGCCTCCCAACGCAGGAAACAGCGCCATTCCCACACTCATAACGCCGCTGTTGTAACCCATAACCTTTATTTTTTCCTGACCTGTAAACATATCCCCGATAAGGGTAATGTTGATGATTCCGAGCCCCGCCGCGCCCAAACCCTGAAAGAAGCGAAAAACCAGCATCAGTTCAAATGAGGCGGCAAAATAATTTGCACTGCCGCTGATGCCAAACAGAAGCAATGCCGGGATCAAAATGCGCTTACGCCCGTAACGGTCTATGATCATCCCCAAAACGGGAGCTAAAGCCGCTCCGGGAAGCGAAAACACGGTAATGAACAAACCTATCTGGTTTCGCGGAATATTCAAATTCTCTGACATTGCCGGGAAAACAGGCACAACCGATGGAACGCCAATTACAGACAACATCGTTACGGAAAGAATCAAGCCAATGGCCGTGCGGTTTTTCATTGTGTTTTTGTTTCCGGCTTTTTTTCGATAAATTTCAGAGAATGCAAATAATTTGGAAATAAGAGATATATGGTAGAATTAACAACGGTTGCCGAGCGTTTCATGAGATGGATTTTTAGAAAACAAGAATTTTATAAAGTTAACTATATGCCAAGCACTTAAAGTTATCTTTTTATGGCAACGAGCCATATTCGGATAGCCTGGCCTCGCCTGGTTTAAATCAATCATTGCAATAATAAGGATTATAATTGAAAAAGCATGAAAATTACAACAACGCAATGTGCGGTAATAGGAGCCACGAGACCATCAGTCACTTGGGGAGAGAGCGAAGAGCTGAGGTCAGAGAGGAAGAAGTTGGCAATAGGACGAGAAATTGGTGTTTAAGTGCGTATGTGTTTAAGTGTTTATGTAAAGCTTGGCAATAAACTGTTGGCAATCGGGACTGGAGCTAAGAGCAGAGAGCAATGAGCAAAAAGCAAAAAGCAATGAGGGTAAAATATTCCTCTGAGCCCTAAGCCCTGTGCCAATTAGCTTCTTCCGGAGGAAATGCCACTAAGGCACGAAGGGTCTAAGAATCACGAAGATTACTAACCCAAAAACCAGCAGCCGGAAAAAAATAGTGTCCCTCGTGCAACCTTCGTGTTCATAGTGGTTATGGTTCATTTAGCCACAGCTTCATTTAACCACAATGTTCACAAGAAAATGCACAAAGACCACAAGACGAATTAACTAATCCATTTATCCCGTGAAATTCATGAAATGAGTATTTCACTGGGACTAATTAACTTCTTTCCCCGCTTCCCTCGCATAAGTCTGTAATGCAATTAATATTAAATTATTTTCTTTACTTTTGGTTGAACGATTGACAAAACACTGTAACACTGCTACCAATTATAAAAAAACTCAACCATAAATGAATACAACTGAATACAATAAAAACGTCTGGGATAAATATGTTGCGAATAAAATGCGATGGACGATTCCCGTTACAGAAGAGGATATTGAGCATGCCAAAAACGGTGTTTGGAACATTGTTTTAACGCCAACGAAACCCGTTCCTCATGATTGGTTTCCCGATTTAAAGGGATTAAGAATACTTGGATTAGCATCCGGGGGCGGACAACAAGGGCCGATTTTGGCAGCATTAGGCGCTGATGTTACCATTTTTGATAATTCCGAAAATCAGTTGAACCAGGATAGAAAGCTTAGCGAGGCGTTTAACCTTAATATCAAGACCGTTCAGGGAGATATGAAAGACTTGTCTGTATTTGCCGATAAGTCATTTGATTTAGTGTTTAACCCTTGTTCTGTAGTGTTTGTCGATAACATAAAGCCTGTCTGGAAAGAATGTTTTCGTGTTTTAAAAACTAATGGTGTATTAATGACCGGGTTAATTAATCCTGTTATTTTCCAATTAGACCAGGACATTAACCCATTTCAGTTAATCTATGCTCAGCCATATTCAGATCTGAACTCATTACCGAAAGAAAAACTTGATGATTTAATCAAAAATCAGGAAACTTTAGAATTTGGTCACAGCCTCACAGAGCAAATCGGCGAACAGCTCAGGGCTGGGTTTTTGATGTCTGATTTTTATGAAGATGATTGGAATGGTGAAAAAGCGATTGATAAGTATTTTCCTTCTTTCTTCGCAACCAGGGCGATAAAGGAATAATAACAAATCACTGGCAGCAATATGCACACAGGGAGCAGTTGGCAACAGGATGAAGCAAGTGTTTAAGTGCGTAAGTGTTCAGGTGTTTATGTAAGGGTGGTAATAAGCTATTGGCAATCAGGGACTGGAGCAAAGAGAAGAGAGCGGAGAGGGCAAAGATCGAAGAGCAAAAAGCTAAAAGTAAAGAGGGTAAAATATTCCTCTGAGCCCTAAGCCATGTGCCAATTAGCTTCTTCCGGAAGAAATGCCACTAAGGCACGAAGACTCTAAGAATCACAAAGTTATTAGTTCTTGAAATTAGAAATGTTGACTCGCACACGCTATTTGGTGTACAAATCAACATTTCTTTGTCCCCGGCGCTTCATTCATGGAGCCGGGCTGTTGAACGAAGATCGTTCAATCTGGATAAGCAGTAACCTATAAGGTTGGTTGAATGATAACATCTATCCGACGGTTTTGCCGGCGACCTTCTTTTGTTTCATTGTTGGCAACGGGGTTGTTCTCGCCATAGCCTACTGAGCTTAAATTATAACTGCCTGGTGTTTCAGAATTTGCATTCAGATAT
>JBNJGK010000074.1:0-1360 GCA_051747665.1 Bacteroidota bacterium
ACCAAATCAGAACTCTCATCATCAGCACTGTAGAGCGAACGATATGAACCATCTATGCCTAAGGTATATTCAACTTCGCTTTTAAACAAAACCTTGCTCGCTTGTATATGCCGTAACACATACAATTCCGGCATTTACCGATTGGCATTACGCCAACCGGTAATTTGTTTGCCTATGTTATCCATTAAACCCGATAGTTCGGCTTGTTTTTTATTGCTAAAATTTTCATATCCGCACAAAGGCGTATCTCGAATTTTAGTAATTCAAAACCGTCTAAAAATGTTTCCAAAAAAACAACTTTATCCTTTGCTTTATTGGCTCTATAAATACTTCTTACAAGCTGTATGGCATCTCGTTTTACCCTGTTAAATAAGCCTATGGCTTGCTTCGCATTTAACAGGGTGAATGTCTTGTCCCAGAGTGTATTTGTACTCACGAGGAAACTCCTGCGTATATAAAAACACTTTTTGCACAAGCGTGTAAACATCCTTAAAAACCTGTAATTCGTAGTATAATGCCATATTCAAAAAAAAAATCGACCGCTTCGCGGTAAATAGTTAAATAGATAAATTGTTAAAAAGCCCGAACGGCACGTACACTATAAGTATCCGCCTTAGGGATGCCGACCGTGAAGCCGAAGTTGAAGTTGAAGGTGAATGCGTACGTAGCATTGGCCTCCGTACTACTCCAATAGTAGGTACTAGCAAAACCGCTGCCTCCGTTTACCCCGGCGGTAGCATCAATAGTTGCCTTGTTTTGATACATTAAATCCAATTCTTCTTTTGAGGGAAGATACCAGTCGCCATAAGTTTTGCCACCTTCAGTAACTTGTAAATCGTTACATATTTGAGCAGCATAATCACTACCATCATCACCAATTGAAACTTGTGATGATATAATTATTGCTGTATTTAATTCGCCTGAAAATGGGCCATCTCCTGTTGCTCGTGTAACACCATAAGTACCGGCATACCATCTTATTCCGCTTCCTCCGTTTTGGTCTTCTTTGGCACAAACAAGCCCATGTTGTCCGGTTTCGTCCACCCAGAATACGATACCACCATGGGCAAAGTCGCCTACGGAATAGGTTGTGCTGCCACCGCCTGCATTATCATCAACATATTTTTTTGTGGCAGGTTCATAATCTGCATCGGGTGTAAATGCGGTAGTATTGTCCAATTCAAGTACATTAGATTTTGATGCCAATGCACTTAAGTCCTGGTCGCCGGTGTTGGTTCCTGACAAATTACTCAAATTAGTGATGTCATTGGCATCGATGTTCGAGGCTTCGCTGCCGGAAAAGACCGGGTCGGTCTCGGTGGAGATAAACCCGCTCACATCCGGGATATCGCTTCGGATT
>JBNJGK010000074.1:1460-13618 GCA_051747665.1 Bacteroidota bacterium
ATGTCATTGGCATCGATGTTCGAGGCTTCGCTGCCGGAAAAGACCGGGTCGGTCTCGGTGGAGATAAACCCGCTCACATCCGGGATATCGCTTCGGATTTGCGAAGCCGTATCCTGGATGGCCTGCTCGTTCGTAGCTATACCACTGATATCCTGGTCGCCGGTGTTGGTACCCGATAAGTTACTCAAATTAGTAATGTCATTGGCATCGATGTTCGAGGCTTCGCTGCCGGAAAAGACCGGGTCGGTCTCGGTGGAGATAAACCCGCTCACATCCGGGATATCGCTTCGGATTTGCGAAGCCGTATCCTGGATGGCCTGCTCGTTCGTAGCTATACCACTGATATCCTGGTCGCCGGTGTTGGTACCTGACAAATTACTCAAATTAGTAATGTCATTGGCATCGATGTTCGAGGCTTCGCTGCCGGAAAAAACAGGGTCGGTTTCTGTAATTCCACCTGTTACTGTTTCTGCTGTTTTTGCATGTAAAGCATAAGGCACACTTAACAATTGGCTTGTACTTGTAATGGAATAACTTGTGCCACCGGACGGGTCGGTTTCTGTTTTAATGAAATAGGGGCCGTTTGCCCAATCAATAGATGAGAAATCATCAGAAGTTGTTCCTGTTCCGATTTCCAAGCTTACTAATCCATTGGCATTAGATATTGGCGTTTGTGTTTCCACGTAAACAGCCGTTCCGCTTGCAGAACCTTGTAGAATGCTAATCTGCATACCCACGGATTGGTTTGTTACAAGATTATCACTTGCATCACGGATTACTGCCTGGTAACTTATTTTTTCGGGGCTTTGTGCCCAAACTGTTGCTGTTAAAAGAATGGCTGCTAAAAATGTAAATATTTTTTTCATTGGATTAATCTTTTGAATTTAACTTAGGTTTAATATGTTCCCGATAAGCTGCTGCAATAGAGGGGCTATTTCGATTACGTGTTTTTTGAAAAAGACAAGCTCTCATAGCGTTTTTATGATTTTAAATGTTTTTACCACGTTAAATTGCGTCGCAACAACTTCGTTGTATTTAACGTGGTGAACTCCTCTATTTTCGTGGATTACTTTTACAAAATAGGTGGCCGGGATAAGATTGCTCATGTCAACACTTGTTTGGTTGCCGGTGATTTTTTCATTTTGTAAAAGCTTTCCGTTCATGTCATACAGTTGATAAGATAGCTGAGACAAATCATAACTTGTCTTTACACTGTTATCAAAGACCAATGTAATATTATCGGTAGTTGGGTTGGGATAAGCCATTAGTGAGAGGCTTATGCCTTTGGCTTCTTCTAATCCTGTTAATACTGAAATTTCATACGGTTGTTGTACGCCTTCCGCTGCCGAACCGGTTGTTCCGGAATTGGCGGTGTAAACAACCTGTCCAACTGAATAGCCTATCGAGCCTCCGCTGCCAGAAGCATCTCCACCTGAGGCGTTAACGCTTTCTTGTGCATGTAATCCTGTTAGTCCAAGTACTAACAAAATTACGGCACTTAATTTTAATCGTTTGTGTCTCATTTTGATCGTATTTATTCTAAATTTATTTGATTTTTTATCAATGTATCTTGAATTATTTCTGGGCTGTTTCTATAGCCTTTTTTGTGCTTTAATAAATAAAACCAGGCGTAAGCATCACCACCTGAAGCAAAACCATCAAGAACAGGTGCAATCATCATGGCCAGGATTAAGCTTAAGAGTTTTGCTTTTTTCATAAACCCATTGTTTAATTTTCCAAAACTACTACGGTCAATTCCGATTTTTATCCCCCTTTAGAGTGATTTTTTTACTATATTTAGCGGTTATTTTTGCTCAAACAAAATAATGATGGAAAATAGTAATACGCCAATAATAGCCGTTCTTGACGATCATACCTTGTTCCTTAAGGGAATGACACTGCTGCTGCTTGATCTTTTTCCTGAAGCTGATGTCCGGGCCTTTCAGTCGCTGGAGGAGATAATGGTCAGGAAAAATGATTTTGGCAAGTATAAAATTCTCATCAGTGATATAGACCTTCCCGGAGAAGACAGCTTTGAGTTGTTCACCTACATTAAGAATTATTATCCCACACTCCCGGTATTAATTATATCGATGCATAAAAAGCTTGCAGTGATAAGAAAAGCCAAAGAACTGAATATTGAGGGATACATTTTAAAAAATGAGGATGACCAGTTTAAGAAGGCGGTTGCCAGTTTATTGGAAGGCAGGTCATACTATTCACCGATAGTGGATTACTATTACCGGAAATCAAATTCATTTTCAGAAAGCTTATCTCAACGTGAGGAAGATATCCTAAAACTGGTAGCTAATGGATATCTCAACAAAGACATTGCAGAAACGTTACATATTGGTGTGGAAACGGTTAAAACCCACAAAAAGAATATTAAATTAAAGCTGGGTTTGGATACTACACAACAAATCATAGATTATACAAAAAAGAATTATCTGGTGTGAAAACACATTTTTTGCTTTTTTTAATTGCTTTGATGGCTGAAGCTCAATCACAAACCGTTCCTCTTCATGAAGAACAGTATTTAGAAAAAGCGCCCTTATTACTTAATCCATACACTTTACTTTTTACAACCCATGATTATGTGCTTCACCCTGATAGCATTGCTGACGATAAATGGAGCAAACATCCCGAAGGCCCTGTTTTTGGAATAGCCGATAAATATTACTGGTTAAAATACCAATTCAATAATTTGAATTCTGACTCGCTTCATGAAGTATTTTTTATCCCTTATCACCATATCTACAAATTAACGATCTGGCAAAAGCAGCATCAGACTAAGAAAATGATAACCACAGGCACCGCATACTCTGTTGGTATCAAAAACTACCGGAGCAGAGGTTATCCTGTAGATATTGTTTTTCCACCCGGAAAATCAGATGTTTTTGTTCGTCTCAATCATTTGTACATGCCGTTGCGCAGCTCTGCCTACCTGCTTACGCCCGATCAAATAGATAAAAACATCATTAACAGCGAATCCACTATTTGGTTCTGGAGAGGAATTTTTATGTTTGCCCTGGTGGTTTCATTGGTGCTGTTTTTATCCACACGCATTCAACTTTTCCTTCATTATTTTTTACTGAACCTTGGGGTGGCCTTTTTCATAGGCATGGAGATTGGTGATTTCTTTATGTTTTTTACCGCTGATCCGCATAAGTTTATCATTGATATTAAGCATTTAGGAAATATCATGGTAGTGCTGTTTTTTCCTTACTTTCTGAATGAGTTAACGCCAATCAGAAAATATCATCAAAAACTGTGGAGAATTATGGTATACGGCATTTATCTGATGCTTTCGCTTTGGTTTCTCTGCCTTTTTCCGGCTTTCAAAAACAGTTATTTACTTTATATAACTGTAGCTTATTTTATTGGATACACGAGTTTCGTTTTTGTATTGCAGATTTTCTTTCTGGCAGCGGCTACTTATCGCCGGCAGCGAAACGCAATAATTTTGCTGATTACTTATTTTTTCTACATCGCAGCAGTAACGTTAAACGTCATTTTACCCAACCTTGGCTTTTCAAGTGATAGTATCTTGGTTTACAACACCCTGATGTTTGGATCCATATTTGAAATATTTACTTTTATGATTTTGATGGGGAAAGAAACCCTGACGATTTATCGTGAGCGGGCCGGTTTACTGGAAAAACAAAAAAGACACCAGTCTGAAGTCATCAAAGCTATGGTTGACAGCCAGGAAATAGAGCGAAATAAATTAGGAAGGGAACTTCATGATATGATTGGCGCCAACATATCTGTAATCAGGCAGCAGGTGGATAAAACCAATAAATCGCTGGTTTCTGTGATTGACTATACGATAGAGGCTGTAAGGAACCTTAGTCACGGATTGGTGACTCCCATGATAAAACGAAATGAATTCAAGGATGAAATTAACGAGCTTTGTCTTATGTTTTCGAATGACAACTTTGAAGTGCGCTCTAGTTTCTTTAACTGGAGAGGGATCAAAAACCCCGAAATTGCTACTCATCTTTATCGAATCGTTCAGGAACTGCTGCAAAATGCCATAAAGCATAGTGAAGCTAAACAAGTTCGAATTCAATTCCTTATAGATTATGAAAATATAATCACCCTCGCATATGAAGATAATGGTAAAGGATTTAACTATCAAAATAAAAGTAAAACCGGAATTGGCCTGATTAATATAGAGAACAGAGTAAAATTGATTAATGGCAAATTGAATTTTGATACAAAACCGGGAGGAAAAGGAACGAATGTTATCATCGAGTTGCAGAATCGCAAATAAAGTTGAAAAATATTTATAAAAATAGTTATTCGTTATCTGCTTACTTCAAAAAAATGCAATTCTTTTCCAAAATTATATAAGAATATTTGATGTTTTTTGATCTTTATTTGCATGCTGAAAGAAAATATGCAAAATAAAGTCATAAATATCATTACAGTTTGCTTGCTTCTGGTATCCACTACCGGATTCAGCCTGTCGCGTCACTATTGCGGCGATGTGCTGGTAGAGGTGGCTGTAAACAAGCAAGCGGAGACGTGTTGCAGTGATTCTGATTGCTGTGATACAGAAACCGATTTCTATCAGTTGGATGAAGACTTTGTAGGGACTTATTCAGCTTTATTCAAACCTGAATTGTTACCTTTAGGTGATTTAATATCTGTTGCATCTATCTTTCATGCAAACCCAAATACTCCCAAAAATTATGGTGCTCTCACCGATGGAATCTCACCGCCAACAAGGCAGCGTTTCCAGGTGGCTTACCAGGTTTTTCTTTTATGAAACTTACCCGGCAGGTTTGTGGGGGACTGCTTTACCCGGTTTATCGCGTTGTTTAGAAGTGGTATATCGTTTTGTTATGATAATTGAACCATCATGACACTAAAAGCATTTACATTACAAAGCGGTTGTTTATCTTCACAATTACAAATTCTTTAAGAACAAGTATTTCATTAAAATAATGAATGTATGTTGAATAAAATTATCAAGTATTTTCTTGAAAACAAGCTGGTTACAATTTTATTGCTATCCGGGTTTATTGTATGGGGAGTTGTTACGGCTCCTTTCGGATGGCAGATTGAAGGATTGCCTTCTGACCCGGTGCCGGTGGATGCGATTCCTGATATCGGCGAAAACCAGCAGATAGTCTTTACCGAGTGGAAAGGCCGATCGCCACAGGATATCGAAGACCAGATTTCTTATCCGTTAACCACCTACCTTTTGGGCATGCCGGGTGTGAAATCGATACGCAGCACCTCTGTATTTGGCTTCTCCAGCATTTACATCATTTTTGAGGAGGATGTGGAGTTTTACTGGTCGCGTTCCCGCATCCTTGAAAAACTTAGCGCCCTTCCTGCCGGACTGTTGCCCGAGGGTGTTCAGCCTTCTTTGGGACCGGATGCAACCGCCCTGGGTCAGGTTTACTGGTACACGCTCGAAGGCCGCGATAAAGAAGGCAACGCTACGGGTGGCTGGGATTTGCATGAAATCAGATCGGTGCAGGATTTCTACGTGAAATATGCTTTAAATGGTACCGAAGGCGTTTCTGAAGTGGCTTCTATCGGTGGATTTGTCCAGGAATATCAGGTGGATGTTGACCCGGCGGCTTTGAATGCGTATGACATTCCGCTTAAAAGCGTCATTAAAGCAGTTAAAAATTCCAACCGCGATGCCGGAGCCAAAACCGTGGAGATTAACCAGGCTGAATACCTGGTGCGCGGACTCGGCTACATTAAAGATATCGGAGATATCGAAAAAGCGGTAGTAGCGGTAAGAGACAATACACCTATCCAGATTAGTGATATTGGTAAGGTCTCGTTGGGACCCTCCACAAGGCGCGGAGCATTAGACAAAGATGGGGCCGAAGTGGTAGGCGGCGTGGTCGTAGCTCGCTATGGCGAAAATCCTATGCAGGTCATCAACAATATCAAAGATAAAATTGAAGATATCTCTCCCGGATTACCCAGCAAAACACTCGATGATGGAACGAAAAGCCAACTGACGGTGGTGCCTTTCTATGATCGTTCCGGTTTGATATATGAAACATTAGGGACGCTGGAGCGCGCTTTGATTTTGCAGATTTTAATCGCCGTGATTGTAGTGATGGTGATGGTCTTAAACCTCAGAGCCTCAGTGTTAATTTCGGGTTTATTACCGATTGCAGTATTAATGGTCTTCATAGCCATGCGCTATGTTGGTGTGGATGCAAATATTGTAGCCCTTTCCGGTATCGCTATTGCAATTGGTACGATGGTGGACCTTGGAATTATCCTTACGGAGAATGTGATGAAACACATCAAAGAGAGCCCTGCCGGACAAAAGCTCATCACTACAGTTTATAACGGAGCCTCAGAGGTTTCATCAGCTATTCTTACAGCAGTTTCTACAACGATTGTAAGCTTTATACCCGTTTTTACGATGCAGCAAGCCGAAGGGAAGCTTTTTGGTCCGCTGGCTTTTACAAAAACGTTTGCGCTTGTAGCCGCTTTACTGATAGCGCTTTTTGTATTGCCGGCTTTTGCGCATTGGTTGTTTGGTGCAAACATCAAAAGCAAGAATATCCGGAAAGGAATCAACCTGGCAGCAATTCCACTGGGTATCGCGGTTCTGATCTATGGAATAACATGGGCAGGCCTTATTTTGCTGGCTTTTGGACTTACTACAGTGCTGAGGCAATATCTGCCAGAACAAAAGCCGGATGAAGCGAACCTGGCTATCCGCTATCTGAAAAACTTTGGGCGGTTCCTCTTAAAAAACGCCGAAATTATTATCGCGCTTGTAGCTGTTACCTGGCTGTTAGCAACATATTGGCTCCCTCTGGGTCCATCTAAATCGGCTATCTTGAATTTCGTTTTTGTAGGTATTTTGGTGGGCCTGATTCTTGGTTTTTTCCTCTTCCTCGGAAAATACTACAAAACAATTCTGAACTGGACTTTGACACATAAAAAAACCTTTATTTCCCTGCCGGTAGTTTTAATAGCACTGGGTTTATCTGTCTGGCTTGGTTTTAATACGGTTTTTGGGTTTGTTGCCAATGGTTTTGATAAAGCAGGAATCAATATCCGGACTACAACCGTATGGTCGGGTCTGACCCATACCTTTCCGGGAATTGAAGAAGAATTTATGCCGACGCTTGATGAGGGTAGCTTTTTGCTGATGCCCACAACAATGCCACACTCCGGCATGGAGCTAAATCAAAAGGTTGTGGCCCAGATTGACCAATTGGTTACGGCCATTCCTGAGGTTTCACTCACCGTTGGAAAGCTTGGACGCGTGGAGTCGGCGCTCGATCCGGCGCCTATCTCGATGTTTGAGAATGTTATAAACTATAAACCTGAGTATGCCCTGAATCAGAAGGGCCGACGGCAGAAATTCAAAACGGATGATGAAGGCCGTTTTATTACACAGCAGGGAGATACGCTGACAAATGAGATTGCGCTGCAACAAAATATTAATTCCGAAAATCTTGTGAAGGATGACGATGGCCGGTATTTCCGGAACTGGAGAGACCATATCCAGTCTCCGGACGACATCTGGAATGAGATTGTGAAAGTGACCAACATTCCGGGGCTCACATCCGCACCTAAGCTCCAGCCTATAGAAACACGGCTGGTGATGCTGCAAACAGGAATGCGTGCGCCTATGGGTATTAAAGTGTATGGCCCGGACTTGCAAACTATTGAAGATTTTGCACTGGAATTGGAAGATATTCTGAAAGATGTCCCCACCGTGAAAAAAGAAGCGGTGTTTGCAGACAGGATTGTTGGCAAGCCGTATCTTCACTTGAATATCCAGCGGGATAAAATTGCCAAATATGGCCTGACCATTGAAGATGTTCAGCAAACCATAGAAACAGCTATCGGAGGAATGGAGCTCACTTCCACGGTAGAAGGAAGGGAGAGGTACCCTGTTAGGGTGCGCTATCCGCGCGAGTTGCGTGACAATCCCGAAGCCATAAGCCGAATCCTGATAGATACGCCAACGGGGACGCAGGTTCCGCTTAGCGAAGTGGTTGATATCGAATATGAGAAAGGGCCTCAAGCCATAAAAAGCGAGGAAACATTCCTTGTAGGTTATGTGCTGTTTGACCGGAAGGAATCCTATTCAGAAGTAAGAGTAGTAGAAGATTCGCAGGATGCCATCCGGAAAGCTATAGAAGACGGCAGCCTGGAGGTTCCGCCAAACGTTCGGTATAATTTTTCCGGTAACTATCAGAATCAGATTCGGGCGGAAAAACGTTTGTCAATTATCGTACCTGTGGTGTTGGTTATTATTTTCCTGATTCTTTATTTCCAGTTTAAATCCGTATCCACATCCATGATGATTTTTACGGGTATTGCCCTGGCTTTCAGCGGAGGATTTCTTATGCTGTGGCTCTATGGCCAGACCTGGTTTGCCGACTTTTCAGTATTTGGGGCGAACTTCAGGGATCTTTTCCAGATGCAAACCATAAACCTGAGTGTGGCGGTTTGGGTCGGGTTTATCGCCTTGTTCGGAATCGCTACAGATGACGGCGTGTTGATGGGAACCTATCTCGATCAAAGTTTTCGCCGTAACAAACCCTCAAACATTCAGCAAGTAAGGGAAGCTGTTGTGGAGGCCGGATTACGCAGGATTAGGCCAGCTATTATGACTTCAGCTACAACCATTATTGCTTTGCTGCCGGTGCTTGCTTCCACAGGAAAAGGCTCGGATATTATGGTGCCGATGGCAATTCCGGCTTTCGGAGGGATGCTTGTTGCTGCTGTGACTTATTTCGTAGTACCTGTGCTTTACGCGATGCGTGAAGAATTCAAAATCAAAAAACAATCGAAATGAAAAAAATAATCAGCATAGTAATTTTATTTGTTCTGGCTGGAATGCTCCAGGCGCAGAGTCCGGACAGCCTGTTTGCTATTGCGGCACGCAACAATCCTGACTTAAAGGCGCAATTTAAAGCCTATGAGCAGGCTATGGAGCAGGTGCCGCAGCAAGGGGCGCTGCCCGACCCGATGCTGTCGTTTGGGTATTTTATATCACAGCCCGAAACACGCCTGGGGCCGCAAATAGCTAAGGTTTCACTCTCGCAGTCTATTCCGTGGTTCGGAACACTGAAAGCACGCAGGAATGCCGCCGCTTTAAATGCCGAAGCGCAGTTTCAGTTGTTTTTGGATGCACGAAATAAGTTGCAATATCAGGTTGCCAAAGCCTATTATCCGATTTATGAGTTGCAACGGAAAATCGACTTTGAGAAGGAAAATTCGGAAATCCTGAAATCTTTCTTAAAAACAGCGCGGCGGATGTATCAAACCGGAAAAGGACAGATGACAGACGTCATTCAGGTGAAAATGATGCTGCAGGAATCGCAAACGAGAATGGCTTTGCTGGAAAAAGAGCGAAAGCCTTTGTTGGCTAAGCTGAATAAGTTGCTGGACAGGAAGCCTGATGCTGCGGTTGAGGTACAGGAATCATTGCCTGAAAACAAAATTCCGGAAAATTACCACCGGGATTCGCTCTTTGGCAATCACCCGAAGCTGCAGGCATTTGATAAGCAAATAGAAGCCGCCGAAGAGCAAATAACCGCAGCCCGGAAAAAGCGTTATCCAAACCTGGGTTTTGGATTGGATTATACGTTGGTGGGAGAGAGGCCGAATGAATCATTAAATGATAACGGCAGAGATATCCTTATGCCGATGGTTACCGTATCGCTTCCGGTTTTTAAATCAAAAAACCAAGCCACTATAGAACAAGCTCAACTGAAAAACCAGGAGATGCAACTCAGAAAAGCATCAACCAAAAATACATTGGCTCAACAATTTGAGGACATTTGGTTTGAAATTGAGAAACAAAAAGAGTTCGCAAGACTGTATGATACTCAGATTGAAGACGCTCAGCAAACAGTCCGCTTGCTGATGCAATCCTACAGTGATGGCAACACTGCATTTGAAGAGGTGCTGCGGATGCGCCAGAAAGTGCTGAAATATCAGGAACAAAAGGTAGCTTCTGAGGCGGCGCTGCACATTGCATTAAACAGACTTAATTATCTCACAGCAAAAGATCCAGAAAATGAATAATAAACGAAATATATTTTTAGCAATCGCACTGCTTGCCGCCGGATTGTTTGCAGGCTGGCTGATTTTTGGTAACAACCAATCTTCTGATAATGACGAACATGAGCACACGGAAGTGGCTGAGGAAGAAACCACTTATACTTGCTCTATGCACCCTCAGGTGCGCAAAGAAGAGCAAGGTGACTGCCCCATTTGCGGTATGGATTTGATACCGGTAGACGAAGAGGATGGTGATGATGGAGTGGACGCAAGTGCCATATCCATGTCTGAAACTGCCATGCAACTGGCCGGTGTCAGGACAGCTTTTCCCCGCCATGAGAACGCCATGAAAACGATCCGCCTTGACGGAATCATAGAGCAAAGCGAAAAAAGTACATACCGGCAAACTTCACATATCCCCGGAAGGGTAGATAAATTGAAAGTAGATTTCATGGGAGCCGAGGTTCAGGAAGGTCAGGTTATTGCTGAAATTTATTCTCCTGAACTTGTAACAGCGCAGAAAGAGCTCCTGGAAGCTGCCGCAATGCAAACCGACCAGCCGGAAATGTACCGGTCTGCCAGAGAGAAGCTTAAAAACTGGCGAATAACTCAGGATCAGATCGATGAAATTATCGAAAATGGAGAAGTGCAAGAGGTTTTCCCGGTGCAGGCTGACTTTACTGGTACTGTCACAAAAAAGTGGGTTCAGCAGGGCGACTATATTTCCCAGGGGCAAAAGCTTTTTGAGGTTAGTGATCTCTCGGGTTTATGGGTGATGTTTGACCTTTATGAGCCGGATTTACAGTGGCTCAAAACCGGAGACCAGGTCACTTTCAGTGCAAATGCATGGCCCGGTAAATCCTTTCAGGGAAATATTGATTTTATTGATCCTGTGGTGGATTCGCGCAAAAGAGTAGCTCAGGCCCGTGTTGAAATCGAAAGTGGAGCAAAGCAGCTAATGCCCGGCATGTTTGTTAAAGGAACAGCCGATGCTGACCTTGGGGAGGAAGAAAAGCTTCAGGTGCCCAAGTCTGCTGTGATGTGGACGGGGCCGCGCTCTGTGGTTTATGTAAAAAACACTTCAGAAAATGCCGTGAATTTTGTGATGCGTGAAGTGGAACTGGGTGCTGCTCTTGGCGACAGCTACATTATTCTGGATGGTTTGGCGAAGGATGATGAAATTGCTGTTAACGGCGTATTCAGTATTGATGCCGCAGCACAGTTGGCCGGAAAACCCAGCATGATGAACCCGGAAGGCGGTAAGTCTTCTACAGGGCATGACCATGGTTCTATGTCTTCCGGTCAGGAAGAGGATAGTCAGGAACACGAATCTCATCAAAGCAGTGAAGCGGATTTTGGTCCTGATGATGTCGCCGATAAGTTTAAAGAGCAGCTTACAGCCTTTTATAAAGCTTATTTGGAAATGAAGGACGCCATGGTGGCCTCAGAGGGTGCAGAAGCGCAAAAACACGCCCAAAAAGCCAAAGAAAAACTTGAAAATGTAGATATGAATCTGCTGGATCAGGAACCGCATATGAAGTGGATGGAGTTGCTTGAGACACTGGAAGACAAAACAAAGCAAATAGCCGGACAGGATGATATCGAAGCGCAGCGGAAAGCGTTTATTAACCTGAACCGGGCGCTTTATGAAGCCGTAAAGTACTTTGGACTGAAAGACGTGAAAACCTATTATCAGTATTGTCCGATGGCCAATAATGACGATGGAGCTTACTGGTTCAGCAATGAAGAGGAGATACGGAATCCGTATTACGGAGATATGATGCTGAAGTGTGGCGAAGTTGAGGAAGTCTTCGAAAACGAATAGATTGAGATTTATCAAAATTAAAGTAATAGATTCCCGCCCGTACCGGATACCGAAGCCTCGGGATTCGGGCGGGCCGCATCGCATCACTCCGCTATCGCTTCGTGATTTGAGCGGAATGACAGGACTATAGGAGTTGGCAAAGAAAAGCGCGCGACGACACGGAAAAAATTTAAAATACGATGTCGCGCGCTTTTTACGTCTTTATCTTTTAAACACGCTTAACCTGTTCATACTCCTGCCGTAAAACCCGGCGCATAACCTTGTTGGATGCCGTGCGCGGTAGATCGGGTTTTGATATGATTTCATGAATTTT
>JBNJGK010000075.1:0-13543 GCA_051747665.1 Bacteroidota bacterium
TAATGGTTCAATCTGAACAGAATGCTTTATTGCTTTGTATCCTTTTCCCATTCAGTCATAAAGTCCTTCCATTCCTGGTTTTGATAAATGCCTCTGCCAATATAGTGTAATACAGGCATCAGGTTTTCAGGTTTAACATAGCCTTTAACAACAGTGATTCTGCTGTATTTTTCATCAAAAAACGCGTAAGAAGGGTAAGATACTTTTTTACCCAGCAAAGCATAGGTTAGTTGATGCGTAGAGCGCCGGGCACCCGGATCAGGATTTTTATAAACCTTGCCGGCAAAGCGCACGGGATGATCGCTTTCAGCATCAAACTTAACGGGATAAAATTCTTCATTCAGCATCTTAATGATGGCTGTATCCTGAAATGTGGTTTTATCCATTTTCTTACACCACCCGCACCAGTCGGTGTAAACATCAATAAACAACTTCCGCGGCTCTTCGCGTTGCAACTCAATAGCCTCATCCAAATCGAGCCATTGAACTTTTTCGTTCTCCTGGGCTGATATCCAGATTGGTAATATGACGGTAAATAAAAATATGGAATAGTATTTCATAATTATAACTCTCTGTCCATTTGACGTTTCATATCCTTTTCTTTCAGGCTGTCGCGTTTATCATGCAGTTTTTTTCCTTTGGCCAGCGCAATTTCCAGCTTTGCCAGCCCTTTTTCGTTAATAAACAACCTTACGGGGACAATAGAATTGCCCTTTTCTTTCACTTTCGTGGATAGTTTTTTCAATTCTTTCTTATTTACCAATAGCTTGCGGTCGCGTTTAGGGTCATGGTTTTCATAAGAACCGTATTTATACTCGGCAATGTGCATGCTTTTAATAAACAATTCTCCTTCCCGGATGTAGCAATAAGCCTCTTTAAGGCTTGCCTTGCCTTCCCGGATGGATTTGATTTCTGTTCCTTTTAACACAAGGCCTGCAATGAATTTTTCTTCAAGAAAAAACTCGTGAGCTGCCTTTTTATTCTTAATCTCGGTTGTGTTTGCCATAGCGGCACAAAGATAACAAATCCAAACATATCCGCTTCAGCATCCCGTTAGGTGCAGCAAGACTTTTTTATATGCCCTTGAAGCCCTACTTTTGCGCCAATAAAAAAAACAGATTTATGGATAAATTAAGTTACAGCCTTGGCGTAAGCGTAGGAGCCAATTTAAAACAACAGGGATTTAAACCTGACATCGTTGAAGATTTTGTAGAAGGACTCAAAAACGTTTTAGAAGAGCAAAGCCTGAAAATCCCGGAAACGGAAATCAATAAAATCGTTACCGAGCATTTTAAAAGCATGAAAGAGCAAGGGGAAGCGGAGAACAAAAAAGCCCAGCAAGCCTTCTTTGAAAAGAACCTGGAAAGAGATGCGGTAAAGCAAACTGATAGCGGACTGCAGTATGAAATCATTGACGAAGGCGAAGGCAAATCGCCGGGCGCTTCCAGTAAGGTTAGTGTTCATTATCACGGCACTTTTCTGGATGGAAAAGTATTTGATAGCTCCAAAGATCGCGGAAAGCCGGTTTCTTTCCCGGTAAACGGTGTTATTCAGGGCTGGCAGGAGGCCTTGCAGCTAATGAAGCCCGGCAGCAAGTGGAAGCTTTATATTCCTTCAGACCTGGCTTATGGGAGCCGCGGTGCGGGCAATGCTATTCCGCCACATACACCTCTGATGTTTGATATTGAATTGTTGAGTGTGGAAAAGTATTGATCGCTTGGTTTATTAGTAGTAACCTCGCTTAAGTTTGCTACGTTTCTGTTTCCGCTTTTTTTTGATGGCACCAGGCTGAGTAACTGTAAGGCTACAATACTCGTTATGAACCTTTCAGGAGAATTGTGCTCATCATTGAATTTGGCGGTGGACTTGGATGCGGTAGTGAAGGTGGTTGTATAATAAGTTTAAAATGGGACAAATGTCCTTATTTAGGATTTGTTATTGCAAAAGTAAAACTGCTATGAATTAATAATCAATTTGTTGATAATTATTTCCTGATTGGTATAATTATTTATCTTTACAATAAAAACAAACAACCATGAAAATAAAAAAACTAAGTTATTTACTTTTAATCCTGATGTTTGGGTTTGTTACATATTCGTGCAGTGTGGACGAAGACGATCCCAAACCAGGTGACGGACAAACTGTTGAAGAGATGGAGGATTTGAACATTGAGGATGAGTTTAACTGGAAAACTACAGATTTAGTCCTTTTAAAAATTCAAGGCCTTCACAACGGAACCGTGAAGGTGAAAGACCAGGATGGAAAAGTGCATCACAAGGTTTTTCATAACATGTTTACGCATGTATCTACCATGATCTCCTTACCGGATCATATGCAAAATGTGGTTATCGAATACAACGGCAAAAGCCAGACAGTGCCAATTATCGATAGAAAAATCACCCATTCATTTATAGAATAACACTCAAGACATGAAAGCAAAAAAGATATTTTTAGTTATAGCACTAATGGCGCTGCTCATTCCTTTCAGGTCGGCAGCTCAGGAGAACCAGCCGAAGGATTCTAAGTCAATGATTCTCTTCATTTATCCGTTTGTTGACTGTGTGGAACATTTAGACAACGGGGATATGGTAGCACACTTTGGATATGTAAACAACTTTTGGAGAGGGGTTAGAATTGATGTTGGCGGAAGTGGTTTTTATGACAACAAATTAACTGGCACCGGAGTGTCATTCAATGAGGGACAGCCTGAAATATTTTATCCTGGGACTCATCACAATGCCTTTTCTGTAAACTTTGGTAATGGTAAAGGACAAGGTGTGGTAAACTGGCATCTTGGAATGGTAATAGCGCAGGCTCACTGGAAGCACTCGGCTGTTTGTGAGACTCAGGATCCGGAACCAACCGAAAAAATTACTCCTGTTTTGGAATGTGTGGATCATAACAGTGATGGTACCTACACGGCTCGCTTCGGATATTACAATGACAATGATGTGGAAGTAGATATCCCGGTTGGCAATGACAATGCTTTTATTGGACTTAACGGACAAGATGCCGGACAGCATGAAACTTTCCTTGTGGGAAGAGCTTATGATGCGTTTCAGGTTGATTTTGACGGCAGCAATATTGTTTGGTCTTTGAAAGGACCTGATGGAGAGCGCCGCACAGCTACAGCCTCTGACGATCCGAATCAGGCCTGCAATCCGCCGGAGGAAGACGACGATGCCGATGATGACGGCGTAGAAGACGATGAAGATGCATACCCGAACGACAGCACACGTGCCTATGACAATTACTGGCCCGGAGAGGGAGAGTTTGGCACCCTTGCTTTTGAAGACAACTGGCCCGGAAAAGGTGATTATGATTTCAACGATATCGTTATTGATTATAATTTCCATACAGTTACCGATGCAGATAATAAAATCTCCGAAATGTATGCCACGTTTACTTTAAGAGCTTCCGGTGCATTCTTTCACAACGCTTTTGGGTTCGAAATTACCGGCGTATCTCCTGATGCTATATCTTCTGTAGAAGGAACTTTTGTGGATGAGCTGTTTACCATTTCTTCCAATGGAACAGAAGCGGATCAGGAATGGGCAACCATTATTTTATTTGATGATGCTTTTGAGCACCTGGAGCAGCCTGGCAGTGGCATTGGTGTGAATACCGACCCCGATGCGCCGTATGTTGAGCCTGTTACCTTTGATTTGACGATTAATTTCAAGGAAGATGGAACGTTTCCTGATGGAGGGCCTGTAGACTATGGTACATTTAGTGAGTCTACGTTTAACCCGTTTATAGTAGCTGATCAGGAACGAGGAAAGGAAATCCACTTGCCTGACTATTCGCCCACCTCTCTGGTAAACGAGGGATATCTTGGGGCTGGTGACGATGATTCAGACCCGGATAACGACCGCTACTACAAAACAGCTAACAACCTGCCCTGGGCCATCAATTTGTATGAAAAATTCGATTATCCCATAGAGAAAATTCAAATCATTGATGCGCATCTGAAATTCGCTCCCTGGGCCGAGAGTGGCGGAGATGAGTTCCAGGAATGGTATAAAGACTTACCTGGCTACCGGAATGATGAAAACATATACCAGGTTCCAAGATAATGCATTGAATCATTTAGCTAAAACACCTTATGGATGCTTATTCATGAGGTGTTTTTTTTGTCCCGTTTCTGAAAAGATTTTCCTTTTCAGGGCCGGATTTTATAGTTCTTAGTCAGCAAAGTATCTTGTAAAGGCCAACATATCAGTATTTTAAAGTTATGTTTTTATTTTGGTATAAGGGTTGTATTAATAAGTAAAAATTGCTGCATATAAAGGTATAAACACCAATTAGCACCTTTTGAGCAATGGAGCAGGGCCGGAGAGGGATCATAAAATATGGTCCCTTTCTTTTTTTATCAAAGGAATTCCACCCTCCGCCTTTTCTGAAGCCAAATACCTGCCGCCACGAACGCTGTGAGAGCTCTGTCCTCAATATATCTTTTATCTTTAGATATTGGTTTTTACAGGATAACAATGCATTTGAATCCGTTTTTTAAACTCATCATGAAATCAGAATTTATTCCCTGAGCAGGCAACTTAATCTCCTATATTTGCATCCTGTTAAAAAAATAACCGGATTTGAACGTATTCAGGAGAATTAACGGCGACATGCATTTCAGGGAGTTGTTTCGCGGAAGTACGATTGCCTTCGTGTTTCGGCTTTTGTCTGCATTAGCAAGTTATGTATTCACTTATTTTTTAGCTCGGCTTTATGATGCTGAAGGGGTAGGGGTTTTTACAACCAGTTGGACAATCCTGATGATTAGTTCCGTAGTGGCTAAAGTAGGGTTTGACACCAGCATTGTGAAGTTTATTGCTGAGTCTGCCGGGAGCCGGTCATATCTTAGAATGCGCAGAATTTACCGTTCCGGTCTGAAGATAATTTTGCTCACCGCTTCCTTTGTGGCTTTACTTATCATCTCCCTCTCGGGATTGCTTACAGAGTGGTTTTATGAAACCGTTAGCAGCAATTGGGTGGTGATGCTCGTAGGGTTTTCTGTGATTCCTTATTCGCTGATGAGCTATAATGCTGAAAGCTTAAAGGGGTTAAAGCGAATTTTGCCGTTTTCCATACATCAGAATGTAACTATTTATTTTGGCGGGCTTCTGTTAGTGTTTTTAGTGCATGCTGTTTATGGTCAAAAGGAAGGAGCTGTTATTGCACTGGCATTAATACTTGTAATACTTATGTCCAGCAGTTTTATTACGTTGCGCAATTTGCTGAAGTATTACCCGAAGCATGACAGTCATTACTCACCTAAAATTCCAAGTCCGCGAAAAATTATTACCACAACCCTTCCTATGATGATGACCAATTCTTTGTTTTTGGTCATGAACTGGACAGATGTGCTTATGCTTGCCAATATGACCAACGATGCTGCCGTAGGTATTTACAATGTATCATTAAAAATTGCTGCCCTCAATTCTATAGTGCTGATAGCAGTGAACTCGATAGCTATGCCGAAGTTTGCCGAGCTTTTCAAAGTAAATAAAACCCGCTTTAAACAAGTAGTTAAGGCCGTTTCGTTTATCAGCTTTGTAGTATCTTTTCCGGTTTTCATAGCCATTTTAACGTTTCCCGAGTTTATTTTAGGATTGTTTGGGGAGCAGTTTCATGAAGCAAGTTTTGCAATGATCGTGCTTTCTGTAGGCCAACTGTTTGCTGCTTTTTCAGGAAGTACTGTTAACCTTATGAATATGACCGGCCAGGAAAAACCAGTACTTTATCTATTAATCATTAGCGTTATTGTAAACTTTATGCTCAATTTTTTCCTCATTCCCGTTTTGGGAATAAATGGCGCAGCTTATGCAACTTCTTTCAGCACAGTCATGTTAAACCTGCTGGCCGTAATAAAAATCTATCGTTATACCGGCTTTCTTACGTTTCCTATTTTTCCGATAGGACAGATTAAAGAATACATTAAACTGGTGTTTGAAAAATGATAAAGATGGGCTGGTTTTTTTAAGCGAAATTGAGATCTTGTTCAAGATTATAACGATAGGGATCATCAAAAAAAATAACGCCGTTATTTCAAAAAGAAGTTTCTATTAATAAGAATTGCAGGGAATAATATTGATCTTTGTCGCGAAGGATTTGTAAGTGGATTAGGCTTAAGTATGAATTATTTTAGATAAAACTTGCGCTTAGCAAGATATCTCCGTATATTTACCACCCAAATTAAAAGGAAAGTCATGCATACGAGGATTGCTTTCTGTTTTTTCTTTTTCCTGTCAGCCGGGCTTTATGCTCAAAATGTACCTGTTTCATATGACTTGCGTGATGTTGATGGCGAAGATTATGTCACTGCTGTCAGAAATCAGGAAGGGTATAACAGTTGGGCTTTTGCAGCATTTGGTTCTATGGAGTCGAACCTATTGATGACAGATATCTGGGAATTATCAGGTGAGGAAGGCGAGCCCGATTTGTCTGAATATCATATGTCATGGTGGAATGGGTTTACTGATTTTCATAATACTGATACCGACTCTCCGGAAGGTACAGGAGTGGAAGTACACAGTGGGGGCAATTATAAAATGGCGGCAGCCTACTTGATGCGTGGCGAAGGCGCTGTAAGGCAAGAAGATGCTTCTTCTTACAACCAGCCACCGCAACTGATGAACAGCGAGTATCATTATTTTCAACCCCGGCATATTGTGTGGCTTAATGCAGGTGAAGATCTGGAAAACATAAACCAAATCAAGCAAAGCATCATGAATCACGGCGCCATTGCTTCCGTAATTGCCTATGATAGTGATTACATCGATTTTATCTATAACCACTATCAACCTCCGGATACAGATGATGAACCCAACTTAGGTATAACTATCATAGGCTGGGACGATCGCAAAATAACCCAGGCACCTCAGCGCGGCGCATGGATATGCAAAAATAGCTGGGGATCCTCATGGGGCAATAACGGGTATTTTTATGTTTCCTATTATGATAAACATGCGGGAAAACATCCGGATATGGGAGCTGTGGTTTATGCTGATGTCCGCAAACCCGATTATGACAATTACTACTATCACGATTATCATGGATGGGTAGATACAACAGATTTGCCCATTGCTATTTTTAACCGCTTTGTAGCCGGAGATGATGAATACATCAAAAGCATCTCTTTTGTTACTGCTGAGAAGGACGTGAACTATACACTTGAAGTTTATAAGCATTTTGAAAATGGAGTTCTCAAAGACCTGGTATATTCACATCAGGGAGAGGCTGAACATCCCGGATATCATCAAACGGATTTGAGTCCGGTGGTATACCTTGAGAAAGACAAGCCCTTTTACATCTACCTGCGCTTGTCAGGAGGACTCTATGCATATGACAGAACGCATGTCCCCGAAGCGCTGAATACCGAGGCCCAAGGGCCGGTTGAGTCTGAGTCGGAGCCCGGACAGTCTTTCTACCTGAGCACTACCGGCTGGAAAGACTTTTATGATTATGATGATCCTTCAGGATATCAGCAAAGTGGCAATTTCTGCATCAAGGCATATACTATGAATAACCCGGGAACATCAAACGAATCGAAGATAAATCAGCGTGAGCCGGATGTTAAACTGGTTCGTCAGCATATTACAGCGGGTCCTCTTCGTGATACAGGTGTTATTTCCATATACAACCTTAACGGACAACTAATCCTTTCAAAAAAACTTTCGCATTCAGGAATGCATGAAATTCCATTTCACCATAAAGGGTTGTTCTTATACCGGTTAGAAGACGGCTCTTCAACTTATTCCGGGAAGTTGTTTGCGCGTTAAGCTTCTTTTTCTGCTTTCTTTTTGGAACTTTCCTCCTCAGGTTATAATTTGGCTGTTTTTTAAGAGCAAGAAAGCATGAAGCAATTATTGATCGATGCCGGAAATTCCAATATTGTTTTCAGCATCACGGATGGTAAGGAGTGGAAACACCATTGGCGGGTTCATACTGTGAAGAGCAAAACCGCAGATGAGTATGAAGTGATTTTACGCTCTTTGCTGGGCAAAAACGGAGTAAAACCCCATGATATCGGCCGGGCTGTGATGAGTTCGGTGGTGCCATCGCTCACGCATGCTATGGAAGATATGGTGAGGAAGCTTACCGGTCGGGAGCTTTTTGTTCTGGGTCCCGAGATTTATAATGAACTTCCGATAGATGTCTTAAACCCTTATGAAATTGGTTCGGATATCGTAGCCAGCGCATTAGCTGCCAATGAACACTATTCAGGTGATTTAATTGTGGTGGATTTTGGTACGGCCCTCACGGTTTGTGGCATTACGGCTAAAGGAAAGCTTACCGGAGTCTCTATCGCTCCCGGAATGAAAACAGCCGTGCAGTCACTAACTAAAACAACCGCCCAGCTTCCTGAAATACCACTTGTAAAACCTCCTTCTGTTTTAGGTAAAAACACAAGACATTCCATGCAATCTGGCATTGTGCTGGGATACGCCGGTATGGTTGAGTATCTCGTAAACGAATATGCCAAAGCGATGCAGTGCGAAGTAAAAGTAATTGCTACCGGGGGGTTGAGTTATGTTATGAAAGATGTAACTTCCATTTTCCATGATTTCAATGAGATGTTAACTATGGAAGGATTACGTCTTATCGGAGAAAAGTATTTGCCATGAAAAAACTAATTATTCTGATTTTACTCATGCCTTTTTTCTCTGTGGCGCAAGACTATGGCGATTCATTAATCACTTATGTTGATCCGATGATTGGCACAGGAGGTCATGGCCATACATTTCCCGGTGCTACAATGCCGTTTGGAATGGTGCAATTAAGTCCGGACACACGCCTGGAGGGCTGGGATGGCTGTTCAGGATATCATTACTCTGACAGCGTTGTGTATGGCTTTTCGCATACGCACCTCAGCGGCACCGGCGTTTCTGATTATGGCGACGTCCTCCTGATGCCCGTCACCGGAAGACCCTATTTCAACAATGGATCTGAAAACAGGCATGATGGCTACGCCTCCTTGTTTTCGCATGACGTGGAGGAAGCCTCTCCGGGATATTATGCGGTGAACTTAAAAGATTATAACGTGGATGTGGAGTTGACAACAACCCTGCGCTGCGGCTTTCATAAGTATCAGTTTCCCTGCGAGGAGGACAATCACGTGGTTTTGGATCTGGCTCACCGCGACAAGGTGCTGATGAGTGAAATCAATATTATCAACGATTCTACCATATCCGGGAAACGGATATCGAAAGCATGGGCTTCGGAGCAGCACGTTTATTTCTATGCTGTTTTCTCAGAGCCTTTTAAGCAACATAAATTTAATAAGGAAGGAAAATCCAATACCATCAGCGGCGACAACGTCAAAGCGATTTTCAGTTTTGATAAAACCACGGAAGTAAAAGTGAAAGTCGGGATATCACCGGTGGATATTGCAGGCGCCAAAAAGAACCTTGAGCAAGAAATTCCACACTGGAATTTTGATGAAACCCGGCAACAAGCTGAGGCAGCCTGGGAGAAAGAGCTTAGCAAAGCCGAAGTATCGGGAGGCACAACAGAACAAAAAATCACCTTTTACACTGCACTCTACCATGCATTTATGAGTCCGGATTTGTATAACGATGTGGATGGGAGATATCGCGGCCGTGATTTAGAAGTGCATCAGTTGGAAGAGGGGGAGGAGTACTACACTGTTTTCAGTCTTTGGGATACTTTCAGAGCAGCGCATCCACTGTTTACCATCCTGCAAAAGGAAAAGACCAGACATTTTATCAACACCATGCTGCTTCAGTATCAGCAGGGTGGTCGGCTGCCGGTGTGGGAGCTGTCGGCCAATGAAACCGACTGTATGATTGGCTACCACGCTGTGCCCGTCATAGCCGATGCGTTTGTAAAGGGAATCGATGATTTTGACCATGACCTGGCGCTGGAAGCCATGGTCAACAGTGGGAGGGAAGACCGCTATGGTCTGGATGCTTACAAGAGATTGGGCTACATCCCTTCTTCCGAAGAGGGCGAATCGGTAAGCAAAACCCTGGAATATGCCTATGATGACTGGTGCATTGCCATGATGGCCGGTGAAATCGGTGAAAATAAGATTGAAAGCGAGTTTATGCGACGGGCTCAATACTGGAAAAATATGTATGATCCGCAGACGAAGTTTATGCGCGCCAAGGTGCATGCCGACTGGTTTGCCCCTTTTGATCCGTCGGAGGTGAATTTTCATTACACCGAGGCCAATGCCTGGCAGTATAATTTTTTTGTGCCTCAAGATGTGAACACGATGATCGATTGGATGGGCGGTGATGATAAGTTTGATGTTTTTCTGTCCCGATTGTTTACCGAAAGTTCGGAGACTACCGGCAGGCACCAGGCCGATATCACGGGATTGATTGGCCAGTATGCGCATGGCAACGAGCCAAGCCATCACATGGCATACCTGTTTAGCTTTGCCGGAAAACCCTGGAAAACGCAGCAGCGGGTGCGCGAAATTATGGATAAGATGTATTCTCCTTATCCGGATGGGCTGAGCGGGAATGAGGATTGCGGACAAATGTCGGCGTGGTATGCGCTGAGCGCAATGGGTTTTTATCCGGTGACGCCGGGAACACCGGATTACATCATCGGTTCGCCGCTTTTTGATGAGCTTACTTTGAATCTCGAAAATGGAAACCGGTTTTCGGTAAAGGCCAATAATCAGAGACCAAAGAATGTCTATATTTCAAAGGCAGAGAAAGATGGAAAGTCTTATAACAAAGCCTGGATAACCCATGCCGATATCGACCAGGGTAGCAGTTTTGTGTTTCACATGTCAGAAAATCCCGGCAAGGAAGCTTTTGCCAAATTCCCGCAAAGGGAAATTACCACACATCAGATTGTTGCTGTTCCCTTTATTAAAGGCGGCGACCGGACTTTTAAACAACAAACATCTGTTGAGATTGGTTGTGCAGATTCCGGAGCGGAGATTTTCTATAAAATCCTCAACCAGGACCAAAAGAATACTTTCGAGAAATACTCAGCCCCCATTTTGCTGGACAAGAGTGCGGAGATTGCCTTCTTCAGTACGAATGGTGCCGACAGTAGTGCGATGGTTAAAACAGCCTTTACCCGCATGAATGCCAAGCGAAGCATCAAGCTGCATTCGGAATATGCCAACCAATATGCTGCCGGCGGACATGACGCGCTCATCGACGGACTGAAAGGTGGCGACAACTTCAAAACCGGCACATGGCAAGGGTATCAGGGTCAGGATGTGGTTGCTACCCTGGCTCTGGGTGGTGTTGAGAAGGTCAATCGCGTAACCATTGGATTCCTGCAGGACAGCCGCTCATGGATTCTGCTTCCTGAAAAAGTAAAGGTCTTTGTTTCGAAGAATGGAAAAGACTTCAGCGAGGTGGAGACGCAAAGCCACAACATCCCGAAAAGGGAAGAAAAGCCATTGGTAAAACGCTTTGCATTTGAAATTGATGAAGAGGTGCGCTTCATCAAAGTGGAAGCAATCAGTACGGGAAAATTACCTGAATGGCACCTTGGCGCCGGTGGGAAGTCATGGATTTTTGTGGATGAAATAGAGATTGAGTAGAAGAACTTAACATCAGATCAGGAATGAACAACGAAACCAAACTGTTTGCGATTAAGCTGATCCATAGTTATTTACCGATGAGGTGGCAATAAAGCGATGTTTATATGCTTTCAAGTGCAACTAAAACTCAACATTTTAATCGTTTTTACAGATATTGAATTGAATGTCTACCAGGTTTACAACCCTGTTTATTATTTGGATAATCATTTACGGATAGGGTTTTAAGCTGCGGAGCAGCGTTATCTAGGTAGCTCAAAACATAAAACAATTCTCCAATAAGGTGCGGAGCACCGCAATCTTACTTGCAGTGATGTGAATAGAATATAACGGTGCTCCGCACCTCAATGATTTGAAAATGTAATATTCAGGTTACAAATAGTAAGGTGCTCTGCACCTTCAATGCTCGGCCACTTCTTTTTTCACGCAAAGACAGCGGAGTTCGCACATAATGAGGTTTATCTGGCTCTGCCTTCTTTGATTCTGCTTTGCTCACTCGTCGTGAATTTTTTTTAGCTCACTAATGTAAATAGCAATTTAAATTCATCAATTTTTCGCAATTCTAATCCATCAGCTTTTGCTTCCGCCAGTCATCTTCAAGATTCTGTATGTATTCCACAGGTGTTTTCACCTCGTACTGCATATGGTTTCTGTTTTTATTGGTGTTTTCTGTTTTGGATGGGGGTTGATGGTTAGTATAAAAATAGAATCTAAACCCGCATTATTCATTGAAAGCCTCTTTTTATATTATCACAAACTCCCTGAAATTTTTCCTGTCAATTGCTTTTTCATTTGCATTATAAGATTCGACAAACGTTTTTGGCAGCTTCACCTTTTTTTTCTCGCTCCATTTAAATTCATATCCATAGATCTTTCCAGCCTTATCCTCTACAAAATCTACTTCTTGCTGCTGCTTTGTCCGCCAAAAATAAGTTTTTGCCAGGCTTTCTTTATATTCATTCTGTTTGATCCTTTCTGAAATTAAAAAATTTTCCCAAATTGCTCCTTTATCAGTCCTTAATTCTAAAGGATCAAAATTACCAATGACCATATTTCTGACACCATTGTCATAAAAATAGATCTTTTTATTGGTTTTGATTTCGTTGCGAATATTCCTGCTAAAACTGCCCAACTTGAATATTACATAACCCTTTTGCAATATGTCGATGTACTTGCTTATCGTATTCTTATCTACGTTTACGATTTGGGATAATTCTGTATAATTTACTTCGCTACCTACCTGTAAAGCAAGAGCCTGAACCAATTTATCCAATACTTCAGGTTTCCTGATTTCTGAATAGGCTAAAATATCACGGTAAAGGTAGCTGTTCACTAAATTTTTTAAAATGCTTATTTCTTCACCTGGATTATTTAAAACATCCGGATAAAATCCATAAAGGAGTCTATCCTCTAATTGTTGTTCTGCATATAGGTAACCATGATGGTTTTCAAATTCTTCCCAGCTTATTGGGTATAATTGATACTCCCATTTCCTCCCGGTCAGGGGTTCATTTATTTTATTTGATAAATCAAAGGATGAAGACCCACTTGTAAATAACTGAACGTCTTTAAATTGATCAGTAATTATTTTCAAGGTAAGTCCAATTCCTGCTATCCTTTGAGCTTCATCAATAAAAACCAGTTTATGCTTGCCGATTATATTTTTAATTTCTTCAGTATTGGGGATATCTAACAAGCTTCGAATTTTAGGGTTATCTCCGTCTAAGAATAAATAATCTTTTGATCCTAATATATTTTTTAGTAGGGTCGTTTTTCCAACTTGTCTTGGTCCAACTACTATTATTGCTTTACCCTTGCCTACTTTATTGGAAATTTTTTCCTCTAAATATCTTTTGTACATTTTTTATACAAATATACTAACTTTTGGTGAATTAATTCACCGTTAGTTATGTTTATTAGTGATTATATTCACGGATTTTCAAAAAAGAAGCTTATGTCTAATGGTCTCGGTTATCTGTAATGAAGGATTTCAAGGCTCCTCACTTT
>JBNJGK010000076.1:0-13299 GCA_051747665.1 Bacteroidota bacterium
AAAACCGGAGCCTCTTAATCAGACGCTCCGGTTTCAATTGTGGCGATTTAAACCGCTTTTAGTATTTTATCTCACGTTTTAAAGTATAAGGACCCATTTTCATGTTCGTCCAGTTTCCTTTTTCGTCAAACTGGTATTCGCAGTTCCAGGTTTCCTTTTTCACAATCTCAAATTCTTCGGAATCAACAGTAGTTCCTTTATCTCCCCAACTCTTCAAATGCTCAAGGAAATTGTGACCGTAGTCCTTATTTTTTCCTACCATTGTCATATCCATCTCAATTTTTGTAGGATAGTCATTTTCATCTTTTTCCAGCACTTTATAGTACCGCTCAAACTTTTCCGTTTCAAATCGCTTGGCATTTCCATCCATAAACCCAGTGGGCATTGAAGAACCTATACTGCCTTCGGTTTCGTTAAGCGTCACGTTGCTGTTTTCATCAAACATAAGCTTAGAGCTAAATTCAGCGCCTGTACCGGTGCGTGCCCGACTGTATTTCATGTCTTCGGGCATCATCTTTTTGAAAACCGGGTAAACTTCGCTGTAACTCATATCCGTATCGTAATAGGCAAATCCTTCCAGGTTAAACTGCAATTGTGCGCTGGCTTGTGAATTACCAAAAAGACCACCTTTTAGTACATTCTCTGCTTCTCCCTTAGTTTTGTTGGTGAGTGGCGCTTCTATATGACGCAAATCCTTTTTGCCTTTAGTACCGGCTCCCATTCGCGTGTTGGGATTGCTAAGTACAACAAAATCACCTTCCTTGTTATAAATCGGCTGCAACTTCCTGGTTTTGACAGCATCCTTGTCATCTGAAATTTCTTCGGCCTGTAGTTGTTTGATACGCCCATCCCGGTCAAATTTCACATCGTATTCGATTCTTCTTCCGTCTTCAGTTTCAATAGAGCATTCAGCCTTTCTGGGTTCCCCTTTATATCCCTGGTAAGGGAAAAACTGATAGTGGAAGTTTATGCCGAATACCTGAGATAAAAACTCATTATGCGCATAGAATGAAGTAAACTTCGACAGAGGTTGATTTACAACGTTCAGAAATTGACGGTACTTATTAGCTGCCTTTGGATAATAGGTTACAAAAGGCTCAATAGCACGATAAGACATGAGGACTTTCTGATCCCCCATATTGTAATTTTTTCCTTTAAGCACTTTTTTGATGGACTTTTCACTTTCATTATAATCCTTTTCCAGATATTCTTTTGCTTTGTCCTCGTTTTCGAGCCATGCATAGCAAACGGCCAGATTGTGATAAGCCGCCCATTTCCGCTTATTTTTGGCATCATCAATTTCCTGCTCTGCCAGTTTTATATATTCTTCTATGACTTCTTTCTCCTTAGGCGTCAGTACAAAGCTTTTCTTGTTCTCCAATACGGAAATAACATCATCAAGCTGCTTCTTTGATTTTTTCATCTTCCGTAACTTGGCAAGCTTCATATTCGATTCCATCACACCAAAGCCATAGGGACCGAATAACTCACGGCGCGCTTGTTCAACAGCTCCCCTGACACAAACTTTTTCATATGTGCCCATACCTTCGGCATCCTGGGCTGTAACCCATTCGGGCGACCACACCGTACCGCTAAGAGGTCCGAATTTCTTTTCCAAAACAACGTTGCCCATTTCGTCTTCCACTTTCATGCTGGCATCAACCTGATAAGGAACATGATATGCTTCCCTGGTGGAATTGTATGAGGGCTCACCCATAGGCCGGGCCATCTTATCAGGTGCGTATTTTATCGTACATTTGAGGCTTCCTTCCGGTTTTTCAACCTTGATATAGTCCGGAACCAAGTACCAGGTATCCCAAACTTCGGTAACATCCTTCATAGCGTCATCTGTTTTTTCAGCCGCTTTTTTTCCTGCATCACCCAGTTTGCCCAGCACTTTCTTTGCACCATCACGCTCCTTGGATTGGTCTAAGCTTACAAAGACTTCTACTTTGTTGTAAGCCAGTTTTTCAGCCGGAAGCTGAAAATAAGTACATTCTTCGATGTCCTTCATCTTTTGCCCGATAGCTGACATGCTTATCAGACAAATCATTAATGTTAGTGTAATTAATCGTTTCATAGTTTTATATTTGGTTTTAATGATTAGTTGTATCTCCCAACAAATTCTGAAAAAAAATCTCAAAATGCTTTCTTCTCTCCATGATACAATTATCGCCCTGATTCTGAACCAACAACATGGTTTTATACGCTAAATATCTGGTTGTAATATTACGAAGAACACGCTGATTTTCCAATTCAGAAAAAAGATAAATCAAAGATATTTATTTAAAGAGATTGTGAATCAGTAACATCAGTTTGATTTGCCCCCCCCGATAATTATCGGGATGGAATTTACATACTATTTTTAGCTCTTGTAAAAGCTGGCAGTTGGCAATCGTCAATTTGGATTGTAGCCAAGCTTTTTTAGCGATTTATTAGGATTTGATAGTCATTCATTGTTGTTGACGGAAACTACTTACCAGTTTACTAATCAACGAATTAACAAATCAACTTTTTGGAATTTGGAATTTGGAATTTGATAAAATTTAAATCAGAATTTTTATAGACATAAAACAACAATACACTTACTGATATTAAGAAAAGTTCTTATGCCAATCATGACTGTATGCTTTTGTGTTATTGATTTTTTATTACTTTTGCACCACTTTAAAACAGAAATGTAATTATGGCGAAGAAAAAACAGACCGAAAAGACAGAAGAACAAATGATGGCGGTTGAGGGAGCCCTCAGCAAAACCGAACAGTATATTGAAAACAACCGTAATCTCTTGTCGGCCATCGTTGGCGGAATTATTTTAATTATTCTTGCCTATTTCGGCTACCACCGGTTATATTTAGAACCCAGAGAACAGGAGGCTACTTCTCAGATTTTTGTTGCCGAACGTTATTTTGAGCAGGATTCTTTAAATCTTGCCCTCAACGGAGACGGACAATATCCCGGCTTTTTGGACATCATTGATGATTACGGAATGACAAAAACCGGTAACCTGGCTAATTATTATGCGGGGGTGAGTTATCTGAAATTAGGTGAATACGAAAAAGCCATAGATTACCTTAACGATTTTAAAGGCGATGACAACATTGTTGAAGCATGGGCTATCGGAAAAATAGGAGATGCTTACATGGAGCTGGGAGAGATGGAAGATGCCCTGGATTATTACATGAAAGCAGCCAATGAGATTGACAATAACTTCTCTTCGCCTCATTTCCTGATGAAAGCCGGACAAACCAGCGAACTTCTAGGCAATAATCAAAAGGCGTTAGAGCTGTATGAACGCATTCAGGACGATTATCCGCAAAGCAAGGAAAACCAAAACATAGAAAGATATATCGCCCGCGTACAAGGGTAAACCAATTTTTAAAACATACTTAAATACCTGGATGGCGGCTTCATTCAGGTATTTTTTTTATCTTAACAAAAACAAATTGTTATGCGCATTATATTTTACGGAACACCTGATTTTGCTGTGACTACACTGGACGCAATCTATCATGAAGATTTTGAAATAGCTGCCGTAGTAACCGCTCCTGACAAGCCCTCAGGCAGAGGTAGAAAACTAAAGCCCTCTCCCGTGAAACAATATGCTTTGGAAAGAAACATTGCTGTATTGCAGCCACCCAATCTCAAGGCAGAAAGTTTTATCACTGAACTTAAAAGCCTCAATCCTGATGTCCAGGTAGTGGTTGCTTTCAGGATGCTACCGGAAGTAGTTTGGTCGCTGCCTCCCAAAGGCACATTTAACATTCATGCTTCCCTGCTTCCGCAATATCGCGGTGCAGCTCCCATTAATCATGCTATTATCAACGGGGAAACTGAAACCGGTGTCACAAGCTTTTTCCTGCAAAAGGAAATTGATACCGGACACATCATTGCTCAAAAAAAAGCTTCAATTAACGAAGACGACAACGCAGGTACCTTACATGACAAATTAATGAAATTAGGCGCCCGGTTGGCTGTTGAAACCCTGCAGCAGATTCAACATAAGCAGGTGAATCAAATCCCGCAGAATACACTCATCAACCCGAAGGATGAACTTAAAAAAGCTCCCAAAATATTCAAAGATGATTGCAAAATCAATTGGGATCAACCTGCTAAGGCAATTTATGACTTCATTCGCGGGCTTTCCCCCTACCCCGGGGCTTTTACGTATATATCTGACAATAAGAACATTACTAAATTAATGAAAATCTATAAAGCCTCAATAAAATATAATTTTAATACATATGAGACTCATTCTCTTCTAACAGATGGTAAACATGACTTACAAATCGTTTGCCGTGATGGCGCCATTGAAATTAAAGAAATTCAGATGGAAGGCAAAAAGCGAATGGAAATAAGCGAGTTTTTAAAAGGATTTCCGATTGATGAAAATTGGGTTGTGAAATAGGTTATTTGGCAAATAAGGCCTTGAAATGAGGGATTTTTTTGATAATTATTAACAAAATAACGGATTTATCAACAAAATGAGCATTTTTTTCTTAAAAAACTTGTTTTTGAGATTTCAACGTATATATTTGCAAAAAGGTGTTAACCAAAATTTCTAACTAAAAATTAAATACCTATGAACAAAGCAGAACTTATCGAAGCTATTGCTTCAAAAGCAGACTTAACAAAAGCTGATGCCAAGAAGGCACTCGACGCATTTATCGACACTACTTCACACTCCTTAAAAAAAGGTGATCGTGTAGCATTAGTAGGATTTGGCTCTTTCTCTGTAGCCAAAAGAGCTGCAAGAACCGGCCGTAACCCCAAAACTGGTCAGGAAATGCAAATTCCGGCTAAAAAAGTGGTTAAATTTAAGCCCGGTGCAGAATTAGCCAAAGTTGTTGACTAATTCACACTACAAAAAAACGCGAAAGCTCATTTCTCAGGAAGTGGGCTTTTTTTTATGAAACGCCATAACAACCCGGCATCTTCGCCGGCATAATCAACGCCCACGCGCTTTGCTGTAACAATCTCTTGCTCCGGCACTATTATCCCTTCTTCCATCCAAATCCGGAAACCATCTTTTTCTTCTCCTAAAAACAGCCCAGAGTGCTGTACTTGCACTCCGAGCGCTTGAGAAACCTTTCCGGGCCCAATAGTTAACTTGCTACTCCACTTCCTGGCCCTGCGGCGGTTTAGCATTACTTCCTTCCCTCTTTCCGGTACAATACCTCTTATCAATACGGCATCGGGAATTTCAGCCTGGTTGGTTACAATATTCAAAAGCGCATGGATACCATAGCACAGATACACATAAATGTGACCACCGCTCCAATACATTTTTTCGGTACGTTTAGTGCGTCTTCCATTCCACGTATGCGAGGCTTTATCAGTAATGCCTCTATAGGCTTCCGTTTCGCTGACAATGCCTGAAACCTCCACACCATCAACCCTTGTAACCAGTCTTTTGCCAATTAACTGTCGCGCCAGGTGCACCACATCATCTCCTTGCAAAAAGGCATTATCCACGAGCTTTTGCCCAGGTATATTTTCCTCCATCCTTATCGATTTTATTGCTATCCAAAAGAAACCGCAGCACTTCAGCAAGTTGCTTCTTTTCACCGGCAGCAAGTTTTTGTCCTAACTCTTCTTCCGAGGCGGCATTTTCAATTAACGAAGGCCGGATTTTTGCTACTATCGCATCAAAGGTGGCCCTGCTCATATTGAGCTTATTTCGTCTTACACAAACATCGCATTTTCCGCAACGCTGCGTATCAGTCTCACCGAAATAAGCCAACAACTGCTGACTGCGGCATTTTGACGTATTATTGATATAACTTATCATTTGCTCCAGCCTCTTTTTAGCTTGCTCATAGCGGTTCTGATACGTTTCCGGACTGATATGCAAATCTTTATTTCCCATACGCGGCCGCGTGTAGGTAACCTGCGGCTTATCTCCGGAGGGATGATATTTGATAAGCTCTTGTTGATGCAGAAAAGCAAGTCCTTTTTTTACCTTTTCGGGATTAGAATTTAAACGCCGCCCTATCACCTTTTCATCCACGGAAGTGTATTGCGTAAACAAGCCACTGTATGAACGCAGCAACACTTTTATGAGCGGTTCATACGTTTCATGCTCAAGCTGAAACCCATACAGCGATTCTTTATTTACCGGTATATAAATTTTAGATGGACTTTTAAATCCATCATTCAACAAAAGATATCCATCTTTTTCTAAAAAGCGCAAGGCATGAAATACCTCCGTGGCATTCCAACCGTATCTTTCTGAAAAATCCTTGATATCAAAATCCATCGGATGGCCAGGGGCGCTGCCTAATGCCAGCCGGAGATAATTTCCCAATGCATCATACACATCCTTGATAAAATCGATGCCGGGATAACTTCTCTCGATGTTTTCAGTCGCTCTTATCAAGTCATTTTCATCGCAAATCAATACCGCATAGGCCTGCTTTCCATCACGGCCGGCCCTGCCTGCTTCCTGGAAATACGACTCAATAGCGTCAGGCACATCCAGATGAATCACAAACCGCACATCGGCCTTATCAATGCCCATTCCAAAAGCATTGGTAGAGACAATTACTTTCGTGCGGTCCTCCATCCAGTCTTTCTGTCTCTTGGTTCTTTCCGCCATAGAAAGGCCTGCGTGATAATAATCCGTGGTGGTATACGAAGCCAGCATCCGCGCATATTCCACTGTTTTCTTCCGGCTTCTGACATAAACAACACCCGTACCGCCCACGTTTTTGATAATCCGTTTTATCCGTTGTATTTTATCTTGTTCCTTAAACGCCACGTAAGTAAGGTTTTCCCGGTGAAAAGATTTCCGGAAAACTTTCCCGTTTTTAAAGTGCAGTTGTTCTGAGATATCCTCTATCACTTCAGGCGTGGCAGTAGCCGTTAATGCCATTACCGGCACTTTGGGCAGATACTCACGTATTTCAGCAATTTGACGGTAAGGCGGCCGGAAGTCATATCCCCATTGAGAAATGCAATGGGCTTCATCCACAGCAATCAAATTAATATTCAAATACGGCAGGTTTTCGCGAAAGCTATCGGTTTTTAACCTTTCCGGTGATACGTAAAGAAGCTTGGTTCCGCCATACACTGCATTGGAGTATATCATATGCATCTCCTCGGGATGCAGTCCGGCATAAATCGCATCAGCTTTAATATTCCGCTTTCGCAAGGCCTCTACCTGGTCGCGCATAAGCGCTATCAGCGGAGATACAACCAGCGTAAGTCCTTCGCGGGCCATAGCCGGAACCTGGTAGCAAATAGACTTACCACCTCCAGTGGGGAACAACGCTAATGTGTCCTGGCCTGAGAGCACTGAGTTAATTACATCCTCCTGCAAAGGCCGGAATTTTGAAAATCCCCAGTAACGGGTTAATATTTCTCTGATGTTCATGCTTTTTACGCTCCGGTTTTTGGATTAAACGAAGTTACAAAATATGCACGAGCATTTTGAAACTTCCTTGTATTTTTGCAGGGATTATGATTCAAAATAATTCAATTTCAGATGGTTTTCCAGACCGGATTTACCTGGTAGGTTTTATGGGCAGCGGAAAATCCACTGCCGGCAAACGGCTTGCTAAAATGTTGGGATACCGTTTTACGGATCTGGACAAGATGATAGAGCATCAATATAAGACATCCATCCCTTTGCTCTTTGAAAAATACGATGAGGATGCATTCCGCCTGATAGAACAAAAAGCATTGCATGAAACAAAAGCCCTTACTAAAACCATCATCGCCACTGGTGGAGGAACACCGGCACATTTTGATAATATGAACTTTATATTGCAAAACGGACTCACCATTTATATTGAGCTTTCTCCAAAGGCTTTATCCAACCGCTTATCAAATGCTAAAAAGAAAAGACCCCTCATAAAAAAAGCCGACAGCGATGAAATCACTACTATCATTAATGAAAAGCTATCTGAGCGCGAAGCTTTCTACAAAAAGGCTCACCTAACTGTTCAGGGAATTAACTTACAGCCGTCAACACTCGTTCAGACTATCCGGGATTATGTCTCCCGCTGAAGCAACATGATGTTTTCCACATGATGGGTTTGCGGAAACATATCCACAGGTTGGATTTTTCGTATCACATATTTTTCCTTTAGCACTTCCACATCGCGTGCTTGCGTGGATGGATTGCAACTCACATACACAACTTTTTCGGGCGCGATTTCCATGATACGCTTCACCACATCCGGATGCATCCCGGCGCGCGGGGGATCGGTAATAATCACATCCGCTTTGCTGTGCGTATTTACAAAATCCTCATCAAACACCCTGGCCATGTCTCCGGCAACAAAAGCCGTATTCTTTATCCCGTTAAGGTTGGCATTGTTAACGGCATCTTTTACTGCGTCCTCCACATACTCCACTCCTACTACCTTTTTAGCATATCTTGCCATGAAAAGCGCTATGGTGCCTGCACCGGTATAAAGGTCATAAACCACCTCATCACCCTTGAGATCAGCAAACTCCCGCACCTTATCATAAAGCCGGTAAGCCTGGTTGGCGTTGGTCTGGTAAAATGACATGGGGCCTACATGAAAATAAAGATCCTCCATCTTTTCGGTCATCATTTTCGGACCGCGATAATGTGTAGCCTGCAAATCTGTGAGGCTGTCGTTTACTTTTTCGTTTATCGTATAAAAAAGCGATGTGATTTCAGGATATTTCAATTTAAGGTGATCGAGCAACGCTTTAGCTTTATCAGGTTCCGGGTTTCCGATGACCAGATTCACCAGCAAATCGCCCGTTGTGGAAACACGAATAATCAGGTTACGGAGAAACCCCGTTTTATTACGCAAGTCATAAAACGAATACCCGTTTTCCACAGCAAACTTTTTGGCTTCCAGACGAATTCCATTTGACGGTTCTTGCATCAAATAGCAATGCTTTACATCCTCAATTTTATCAAAAAAACCCGGAATATGAAATCCAAGTCCTTTCTGACGCGGGTCTCCGTCTTCCATAATCGGCTCATCCTGGTGAATCCATCGTTTATGCGAAAACGTAAACTCAAGCTTGTTACGGTAATACGTAGCCTTTTCAGAGGCCATGATTGGCGAGATTCCACTCACATCAATTCTGCCGATGCGTTCCAGGTTGTCCTTCACCTGCTTTTCTTTATAAAAAAGCTGATCCTCATATGACATATGCTGCCACTTGCAGCCGCCGCAAGTTCCGAAATGCTCACAGAAAGGCTCCTGATGCCGCGATGATTTTTGATGGAAATGCACCACTTTGCCTTCCATGTATTTTTTCCGCTTCTTTGTTACCTGCACATCTACAACATCCCCCGGCATGGCGTATGGAACAAAAACCACCTTTTCGTTGTGCTTTGCTACAGCTTTGCCCTCCGAGCCGGCATCTGTAATGGTTAAATTAGTGAGCAGTGGCTTATTGCGCTTTCCCATGATTGCTGGTTTTCTTCATTCTTTTTTGATAATGCAATGACGTTCCCGGCTCGTCATAACCGATTTCATCTCCGGCAATAGATATCCGTGCTTCCAGGCAAGTGTGGCAATCCTCGGCTTCTTCATCCAGACAGGGCTTATCCTCATAAAGCAAATATCCTTCGCGGTATTTTACCGGCGTAAGGTTCGGCATTATCACATTTGCTCCTACTTTTATTGCCTTTTCGCGTCCCAGCGGATCGAGTGTCTGCATAGCTGTAGTTGCCGCAATGTTGATATCTTTCATCATGATCCGCAAAAGCGCAACCATCTTCAGCGACAAATCAAAGCGTTCTTCTTTGGGCATGAGCTGATCGCGATAGCGATAAAGCGGTGTGTCCTGATGTTCGATATAAGGCCCCATGCCTACCATGTCTATATCATGCCTTTGCATGAAAAGCAAATCATCGGCAAGATCATATTCATCCTGGAATGGCAGGCCAATCATAACGCCTGTGCCAGTCTGATATCCCAGCGCTTTCAAGCGCTCGATTGCATCTAAGCGGCGCTGGTAATTATGTACCGAATTATCGGGATGCAGCTTTTTATAGAGCTCTGGATTGCTGGCTTCAATACGAATTAAATAACGGTTGGCTCCTGCTGCCTGCCATTCCTTATAAACCTCTTCACTTTGCTCTCCCATGCTGAGCGTGATTCCCAGGCTTTGACCGGAGTTGATCGCGGTTATTTTCCTGAGTAAATCCGTGATATGTTGTGTGAATTTGCGATCAGTACGCTCACCCGACTGCAAAACAATGGAAGCATAATGATTGTCAATGGCATACTGCACCTGACTGATAATTTCATCTTCGGTCATAAAATAGCGCTCCACATTTCCGTTGCCCCGCCGGATACCACAATAATAGCAGTTCTTGGCACAAATGTTTGAAAACTCAAGTAAGCCGCGGAAATAGGTTTTTAAACCTACTTCATGTTTTTTTACTTCATGTGCATACTCTAAAAGCTTCTGTCGCTCGTTGCCTTGCGTTTTCAGCAAATATGCCAGCGATTCACGTGTAAAATCGCCTTGCTGTAATATTTTTTCAGTTTTACTTATCATGCCGTTATTTATGCATGCAAAGATACTTTTTATGCAAGAATTAGAAGAGAATGAAAGGATACTTGTCGTAAAAATAATTAACCGTTATTCCAATCATTTTTATAATTTTGTTTCTTTCGCAGTTGAAATCAAGAACGGAAAAATCCATCTTATCATGATTAAAATTCTACCCATAGAGAAAGTAAGAGAAGGCGATCGTTATACGATTGAAAATGAGCCTATTGCATCTATCAACCTGATGGAGCGCGCCGCTAAAAGACTGGCAAGCTGGATTAACCGCAATATCAGAACGGCCCAAAAAATCAACATTGTTTGCGGCCCCGGAAATAATGGCGGAGATGGCATGGCGCTGGCCAGAACGCTTACAGATAAAGACTATGAGACGGAAGTTTTTTTATACAACCCAAACGATAAATTATCGCCCGATAATGAGACGAACCTGAAACGCCTTGAGCGACTCCCTGAAGTAAACGTAAACATCATCAAAAATGATGAGGACTTACCTGCTTTCAGTCCTGATGATGTGGTTGTAGATGCACTTTTCGGGTCCGGACTGACACGCGAAATCGAAGGCATAGCAGCAAAACTGGTTCATCATATCAATAACAGTGGCTGCTTTATCATTTCTGTGGATACACCTTCGGGATTGTATTCTGACAAACCCAGCAAAACCAAATCCAAAGCTATCATAAAAGCCGATTATACCTTAACATTTCAGTTTCCGAAGCTGGGCTTTATGTTTGCTGATAACGCTCCCTATATGGGGAAATGGGAAGTGCTTGACATCAAAATTCACAGCGATTACCTAGACTCCGTAGAAACAAAGGATTTTTATCTTGAGCGCGAAGATATCATGGCGATTATAAAAAGCCGGCAAAAATTTTCCCATAAAGGACATTTTGGCCATGCCCTGCTGATATCAGGAAGTTACGGTAAAATGGGAGCCGCCGTTCTGGCTTCTCAGGCCTGCCTGCGCACCGGCGCCGGGTTGTTAACCACACATATTCCAAAATTGGGCTACAACATACTGCAAACAAGCGTTCCGGAGGCTATGACTTCCATAGATGAAGCGGAAGATGCCTTTTCCGGAATCAAAGACATTCAGCACTACCAGGCTATTGGCACCGGACCGGGAATCGGTATGGGAGAGCAAACCCAGAATGCGTTGAAGCTATTAATTCAAAACTCCTCCATCCCGCTGCTTTTTGATGCCGATGCAATTAATATTTTAGCCGAAAACAAAACATGGATTTCGTTCGTACCTAAAAACTCCATTTTCACACCTCATCCGAAAGAGTTTGAGCGTCTGGCCGGCAAAACATCCAACGATTTTGAAACGCTGGAGAAGCAACGGGAATTTTCTGTTAAATACGGCGTTTATGTTGTCTTGAAAGGCGCCCATACCGCTATCAGCAGTCCTGACGGCAATATCTATTTCAACAGCACAGGCAACCCGGGCATGGCTACGGCAGGCGCCGGTGATGTGCTCACAGGGATTATTCTTGGATTGCTGTCGCAAAACTATGAACCCATGTATGCATGCCTGATTGGCGTTTACCTGCATGGCTTAGCCGGCGACGTTGCCGCAGAAGACCAGGGATGGGAAAGCCTCATATCAAGGGATATCATAAAATATATCGGAAAAGCCTATAACCAGTTGAAGTAGGACTTAAAATTCGCTCAAGCTGGTAGTTATGGTGACGTAATTGGGAGAACCTACAAGGTGATAGGCTGCCCGCGAGTAGCTGAAGTGGAACTTAGACACCCTGAAGCCCAGACCCCATGAAAGCCCGACCGTTCCAAGCTTGCTGTCTACTTTCATTTCCTGCCGTAAGCGGTAATTATATCCGAAACGGAGGCTAAAGTTCTTAGTGGGCATAAACTCCCCACCAATCACTACATGACGCATTAGCTTGTCTGCTATTCCCTTATCATCCTCTCCTTCTATTTCTCCGGTGAATGGGTCGGGCAGATTGTCGGCTGAATTGGGATTCACATAAGTTAAATCAAACTTTTGAAGATCGGTTAATACAATGCTGTAGCGAAACGGCAGATGCTGTAAACGCTTTGAAATTCCCAGTTGCACTTCAAATGGCAGCGGTTCATTTTGTCCGGCTTCGTAATAGGTAATCTGCCGCCCGATATTCCTGAAAATCAAAGATGCGGTAAAACGCTTTTCCGGGTTGTGATAAGTGGCTGCCAGATCTACTGCCACACCAAGTGAATTATACGTGTGCAGCGACGACGTAATCATTTTAAAATTGGCACCGATGTACAGCAAAGAGTCCAAAGGCCTTGCCCAGCCAAGCGTGACAGCGCTTTCAAGTCCGTTAAAATACCCCAGCGTATCCCCTTCAAAGGCAGAAGTCTCCATAGTTTCGCCATAATCGATATACTGCACTGAACCCGTGAAACTTCCCAGCTTATCAAAAGTGCGTGAGTAGCTGGCAAAACCGTATGAGATATCCGTGTAATAATCTACAAAGCTCAAGGCCAAATCATTGTGCATCTCCTCATCAATAATAGAAGGATTGGCAACACTTAAGGTAACATCACCGTCTTTTACGGGAGCAAAATTATTTCCCAGCGCAGCGAGGCGCGCCGAATTGGTCAGACGTAAAAAATTGTAAGTGCTTGTTCCACCGAGCTGAGCAAAGCTACTCAAGGTAACAGAGGCAATGATTATGGTAAATATAAGTCTCTTCACAAGTACAAGTTTTATTTCGGTAAAAGTAAAAAATCACGAGCCTTCCGACAAACAAACGCAGTAAAAAGGGAAATATTTCACCATTAGAAGAG
>JBNJGK010000077.1:0-13294 GCA_051747665.1 Bacteroidota bacterium
CCATCAGAATGCGCAGCAAACTCAGGAGCGTAAAGGCTTTGCAGAGTTGCTATACCTAATGAGAAGTTTCCGGATTGTTCTGCAATTACATCATACTCCAGGACATACGTTCCTTTCTGCATTCGCTGGATGAAAAACTCTGCAGAAGCATCTTTCATGCTGCGATAATAAACCAGTCCATCCTGATACCGATATCCTGACAGTTGCTCCGGCGCTTCAAACCCGGAAGCAAAACCATCTTCGAGATGCACAAAATCAAGGTTTTTATCTGAGGTCAAGGTGAGGTGAATGCGTAGTTTATCCCCTACACGTATCGGATTTTCGTCAGACACAGCAACCAGCTTTTCGCCTTCCTCAGTGTTATTCACAATAAAGAGCTTTTTTCTGACCGAAACCCCTTCGGCATGACTTTCTATGTTCTCAAGGTTTTCGAAATACTGATGATAAACCGCTCCCCAAGAAACGTTTTCATCTTTTTTATCGATTGATACCTCATGCATCTTCGGTTTTATCTGCGGGCCTTCCCAGCTCTGCTTAATATATCCCGTGCCTGCTTGTCCGGAAGAAGTTTCCAGGGTTTGCTCACCTACTTTTATCTTCAGTTTTTCCATATCCGTAGTTAACATATCTGAACCGGTACTCAGCAATGCATATACGGCTTCTGCGGTGGCCGAAGAAGTAGGCCATTTTTGTGTTTGCTTTTGCTTTAGCAGCCAGAGCTTCAGGTTTTCCACATCTTCATCAACATCACCCACTTTATCAAAAAGGCGGATCATCAATGCCTGAAATTCTATAGGAGCCTGATACCAATGCCACCCGCCATCAAAACGCCAGTGCATGCCATCTTCTGTCCACAAGGCATGTTCTCTTAACGAATTCACGATACTTTTTGATACAACTTCATTTCCGTTATTGTAATGCATCATTGCTATCATGCCCTGCATGTATTTGTTGTATTCAGTATGGAATTTTTCGGTTTGATTCCGGTATTCCTGCACGATTTCTTTTGCTTCCGCAGATAATGTATGATCCTTTAACAGGGAAAGCGTATAAAGGTAATACACTTCCGTGTGTGTTGGCTTGTAATTTTCCGGCTCAAAGTCATCCTGCTTTCTAAGGCGTTCGTAGCGTTCTTTTGTTTTTTGGCTTACAAATTCAACCGCTTGCTTCATCATTGAAGCAGTGCTTCTGTCATCCAGCATTCCCATTTCCTGAAGCGCTGCAAGTTGCGTCAGGATGTTTTGTGTGATGTATTGATTAGAGGGCATACCGGGTCGCCAAGACCATCCACCGTCGCCGTTTTGCTGTTCAGACAGTTTTTCGAGTGCACGGGATTTTTGATACTGGAGCGTGTTCGCATCAAAGAAAAGCGCTACCCGCTGCTTGTTTTCTGACTCATCCCGGGCTTCAAGCAACCACGGCGTATGGTCTATTAACACGTTTTTCAGTTCCTGGTTTTTCTCCAGCTCAGAGAGCAATGCTTCCTGATCTTGTTTTTTCCAAAGGCTGAAAACTTCTTCAATTTCCGGATTTTCCGTTACAATTTTTTCGCCCAGACTATTCGCGTAAAGCGTATGGGCTATGGCTGAGGCTGATTTGCTGTTTTTGTTTTCAAGAAACGGCAAAGCCTGCACTGCATACCATGTGGCATTGGCAGTGTATTCAAATGTCAGCCGTTCAGCATTGCCGGCATCAAACGAGGGTACTTTTATGGTTTTTTCGCCCGGCTTATTCATGGAAAAAGCATTGGTTTCTGTTAACAATTTTCTGTTGGTCAACACAGGAAGGAAGTCTTCTTTTCCATCTGTAAAAGTATCACCGGATGCTGTGATGCGGTATTTGAGCAGACCTGCCTTCATGTTTATTTGCAATGGAAAGGTGATGTCACGGCTTTCGCCGGCTGGGAGCGTAAGCTTTCGCTGATGGTTTTTCAGCCCCAGCGTTTCAGTGACCTGTGTATTTGTTGTCGCATCAATCAACTGCAATTCCACTGTGATTTCTTGCGCCTCATCGCTCATGTTAACCACTTTAGCAGCAAACGAAAATCTGTCATTTTCTCTGACAAAGCGAGGCGGATTAGGTACTACCATCAGTTCTTTACTGGCTTTAAACCTTTTTACCAGTTGCCCGGTTTTGAGGTCTTTTGTATGTGCCAGCGCCATAAACTTCCATTCTGTGAGCGATTCAGGCAAAGTAAATGTAATCTCAACAGAATCCTTATCGCTCATAAGTTGCGGATAAAAGAAAGCTGTTTCATCAAAATTGCTTCTTACTTTTAATTCATCACCATCATCTTGTTGGTCAGATTCAGCAGAGGGCGTGCCTTTTGCTTCATCGTTATCTGCAACCATCATCAGTTCTTGCTGTGTTCCTTTAGCAGATGATTCTCTCATAGCTCTGACCTTATTCAGGTTAACATCCATATGGCGATATCCAAACCAGTTTAATTCAGGATAAACCCTGTCAACCGACTTGATTCCGGGCTGGGTGTTTACAAAAAGCCTTTTTCCTGAAGCAAGGCTAAAGTCATTTCGCGCTGTCCAGCCTTGTGCGCTACCGAACACAGGATTCAAGTTCTGAAGATTCCATGGCGTGAGCGGCTGAATTTCGTCTAAGGCAGCATCATACATTCCTGCCAGGATTTCCGCTGCACTCATCTTTTCATCATTTCCTTTCAAATATAAGGTCCATTCCTGTTTGCCTCCGGGCGTAAGCGGAGTTTGATTTGTTTCCAGCCTTATGTCCAGCTTTTTGTTCTCATAAGGCACTTCTATTCTTTGTTTCCAGGTATGCATGCGGTTGTTATTTACAAAAGTCGCATGTACTGTAAATCCACCTCTTAACTCTTTGCTAACCGGAATTTCGAAGGTTTTTTGCCGGTTTCGTAAGGTTATTTCATCTTTAAAAAAGCATTCTCCGTTTTGCTCTGCCCTTACGTGTACTTCACTTCTGTCAGCAGCAGAACCGAGAAGGATTTTTACATTTTCGCCGGGTAAGGCTTCCGTTTTATCGGCTTTAAAGAAAGCGTAGCGGTTAACCGGCATGCTTCTGTCATCCGGGTCATAGACCACAAACCAGGCTGTATCCGATTGTGTTTCGCGGTTTTTAGAAACATCAAAACTCACACGATAAATTCCTGTTTCCCAGTAGGAAATATCTTTTGTAAATAGGCTGTCGGTTGTATAAAATCCGGTTTTTAAAACTTCGGCTTCCGGCTTCAGTTTACGCATGTTCCCGTTATCCCCGTAAGGGAAATGAGGCAGGCGCAACGCATATTCCGTTTCAGGATGCTGATATTCATCCGGCTTATTCCACAGCCTATCTTTGAAAGGTTTTTCAAAATTTTCAAGTTTATGAATAGTTAAAACGCCTTCAGCATTCACATTTTCCTGAGAAAGGTTTTTCACTTCGGGTTTAATCTCCAAAGGCTTTTGCCGGTTAACATCATCCTCTACTGATACTGTTGCGATAAAGGAGTCATAACCCGCAGCAATACTGGATTGCTTCTCATGGGTTTCGCCGTTTTTGTCGGTAACTTTAACGTCTATACGGTAATGAAACACCGGCTTCTGCTGTCGCGGGATAGTTTTGTCGGGTTCAGTAACAAAAGGAACCTCAAAAGTGCCATCACTTTTCGTAGTTGTCTCTCCGGCTTTCAGGGTGATTTCAGGAGCAGGATCCATAGGAATATAACGCAAAAACGGAAAACGGGGTTGCCTTACAACGCGGTATTCCACATCGGCTCCTTCAATAGGATATCCGGCCAGCGCTTCGGCTTTGCCTTTGAAAACAACTGTTTCATTTAGCTTGTAGGCTCCTTTAAGCGGTTCAGCCTCTACCTTGAAACGTGGGCGTCGATATTCTTCTACGGTTACCGTTGTTGATCCATCTGGTGTTTTAAGCTGGAACGTCCCGCTCATAGTTTCATCAGGCAAAATAAATGTGCCGTTGAATGAACCATAATCATTGGTGGTAAATGCTTGTTTTGAAACCTTCTGCCGGTTAGGATCAAGGAGTTCTACCGTAGTTTTATGACCTGACATGATCTCTGCAGGTTGGTTTGTTTCTTCTTTAAGAGCAATTCCTTTAAAATAAATTGTTTGTCCGGGCCGGTAGAGTTTTCTGTCTGTAAACAGGTACAATTGTTCATTTGTCCGGGTTCGGTCTGTTGTTTTTCTCAGATAAAAATTCGAGGGTGAGCGGTAACGATCATCCCCCTTGCGGATATCCAGATAAAACGACTTAGCTGAAAGGTTTTCATGCGATAAATGCAGTTTTCCGTCCCGGTCTGTAGAAAATGTTTTCAGGGTATCAAAAGTGTATTCGCGTGTTTTGTAATCATAATTGCGGCTTAGCGCTGTAAGCTCTGCTCGCTTAACGGGTTTCCCGTCACTGCGGTTTACAAGGGTAAGCTCCATATTGCCCCGGTCTTCGTCCCAACTCATGAGAGCAAGATCAGTAACCCAAAACTCCGCAAAAGTCGTTACTTCATTATTCGGAATAAAATCAGCAGCAGAACTGGCTACAAGCACATAAAACCCGGGGTTCAACTTCGGGAAAATCAATTCAGTAGACAGCGAAATATGCCTGTCTTGCTCTGAGAGCGTACGAGAAAAAAAGATTTGAGGGTCTTTTCGCAACAGAAACTCTAACTGGTCTTCTTTAGATAACCGGGCTTTATTCCATATCCCGTCAGGATCAATCTGGTAAACGCGAAAATGAACATCCCGGATATTACTGTAAGTGATTGAAACAGGATAAGCTTTTTTTGGCAGCGTAGCTGTTTCGGCCGATACGGAAAGCGCTTTCCGAAGAATTTGTTTTTTTAGGTTTTTAGCTTTAGAGGCACCATAAGATTTCGGGTAAGCATTAATAGCCTGGTTGCAATATTCCAGGGCCTGCTTTGCGTCTTGGTTTTTCTCTTGATATGATTGCTGTATTTTAACAGGATCATGACCCTGGTATAAGGAAGATGCCAAATAATATTTTGCCAGGCTCCATTCCGGGCTGTCCTGGATTTTTTCGGCAAATTGTTTAAGGGCATCGGTGAACAGATCCTGACGGCGTGAGGCAGCATGATTTTCTTTTACATACGCTAACCTTCGCAGATTTGCCTCCGCTAAAGCAGAAGGGCTATTGCGATGTGTTTTCAATAGCGACTGATAAACCTTAAACGCAACATACTTATCCGGATTTTCGGAAAAGTCCTTTTCCAGAAATGTATCTATATCATCAAAAAGAGAGGTATCATGAAATACAATTTCTAGATTGGCTTTGGTAAGCGGATAGTCAGGACTCTGAAAAAAGTCAAGCGCACGATAAGCCACAAAGTCAAAAGCTGTAGGACGGAGCTCCCGGGTGTTTTCGGGTTCATCGAGGATTGCGCCTAAGCTGCTCAAATCCACCTTTATCAGTGACTCCTTAAACGATAATGCTTTTTGATGATGCTGCTTAGCATGCTGCAAAATGGTTTGAATATCCCAGCCAGATAAATCCCGGTTTTCATTATTTGTCTGGCTCCGTTGTGAAATTTTAAAACGGTTTTGTCTGTAGTAATTCCAGTACAACTCACCTAACATTGAGTGAAGAATAGCTTCACGGATTTCCGAATCGGTGTTATCAAGCTCTTGCAATATCGTTTTGATAGAAGCTTCGTTGTAATTCACCTCAAACTCAGATTTCAGCGCCAGCTTATAAATCAGTGCTTTAAGGTATTGCGGATGGTTCTCTTCATTTTGAGCCTGTTGATAGATCTGCTCAACCTTTTCAATCGCTGAGCGCGGAAGGCCTTTTTCTTTCAAGGCTTCCACTTGCTTCCATTGTTCGCTGTAATTATTCACAGAAACCTGGGTAAAACTTTCTTTCTGAGGCAACAGCGTCGCTAAGAACGTAATTGCAATTATTAATATTTTCTTCATGTGAAATTGTGTTTTTCATTCTAATAAGCCAAAACAATATTCATTCCGAAATCATTTTTGCCTTTACATTTTATCGTGTATTAAAAATGAGCCTGGATACTTAAAAAAGAATTCGCTTTAATTCTGATGATATCCTGATAGCGAAATTAGGGATTTTTTATGATAATGTGGATTCCGGATACGTTTGAATAAGAAATAATTAAGAGATAAAGAAAAAAACCGGAAAACAAACCTTATATTTGAATCCATCAAAATGAATATTATGATTCCTGAAACAGTAAAAAGCAGTATTGAATCCTACTTGCGCGAGTTGCATGACAGAACCGATAAAATCACCAATATAAAAGCCGTTGGTGGAGGCTCTATCAACCAAGCCTATAAGCTGGAAACCGGAGGCAAGAATTATTTTATTAAAATCAATGATGCTGCCCGCTACCCGCAAATGTTTGAAAAAGAGGCCCGTGGATTGGAGTTGCTTAAGTCTGCCGAAACACTTAAAGTGCCTTCTGTCATTCATTATGATTCTTCAGGATCGGATGCCTATTTGCTGCTCGAATTCATAGAAACCGGCTCTTCAGGAGGAGATTTCTGGGAGAGGTTTGGTGCTGACCTGGCGGCTATGCACCAGAAAAGCCATGATTATTTCGGATTAGACCACGATAACTATATGGGCAGCCTTTATCAATACAATACACCGCATGAAAAATGGGTAGACTTTTTTGTGGAAGAAAGGTTGGAGAAACAGGTCAGGCTTGCGCATGATGACGGCGCTATTAACCGCAGTGATATTTCGCTGTTTGAAAAACTATACCCTAAGCTTGACGGATATTTCCCGCACGAACCTCCGGCTTTGGTGCACGGAGACCTTTGGAGCGGCAACTACATGGCTGCGGCTAATGGTAAAGCCGCACTTATTGATCCGGCTGCATACTATGGTCACAGAGAAGTTGACATTGCCATGTCAACACTTTTTGGCAGGTTCAGCCCGGAATTTTACAAATCCTACAACCAGGCCTGGCCCATGGAAAGCGGCTGGGAAGAAAGGCTTGATATTTATAACTTGTACCCATTACTGATTCACGTCAACTTATTTGGCGGTGGTTATTGGGGTAGCGTTAAAAGTATCTTAAAACGATTTATCTAAATACGGAAATACTATCTTATGCAGAAAACAAAAACGATTTGGGAACATGATCCATGGCTTGAACCATACCGGCAAACAATTATTAACCGGATGAAGGCAGCCCGTGAAAAAGAACACAATTTAGTTGGTGGCAACGTTTCGCTAAGTGATTTTGCGAACGGGCATCGCTATTTTGGGTTGCACCGCACAGCTAAAGGATGGGTTTTCCGTGAGTGGGCTCCGAATGCTACGGCAATTTTCTTAGTGGGTTCCTTTTCGGGATGGGAAGAAAAACAAGACTACCAACTTCACCGGAAGGAAAATGACGTTTGGGAAAGACATTTCGACTATGGCGCTTTTAAGCATGAAGACTTATACAAGCTGATGATGCACTGGGAAGGTGGTTCAGGAGAACGTCTGCCGGCTTATGCTGGACGCGTTGTTCAGGACAACGTAACCAAAATCTTCAGCGCCCAGGTATGGGCTCCGGGAAAACCTTTTCCGTGGAAACATGACAAAAAGCGAAAACGCCCCGAAAATTTGCTTGTTTATGAAGCGCATGTGGGCATGGCAACAGAAAAAGAAGAGGTGGGTTCTTATGAGGAATTCAGAAAAGAAATCCTGCCCCGCATCAAGAAAGCCGGATATAATACAGTACAGCTTATGGCCATTCAGGAGCATCCTTATTACGGTTCGTTTGGTTATCATGTTTCTAACTACTTTGCTGTTTCCTCCCGCTTTGGTACGCCCGATGAGTTAAAACAACTGATAGATGATGCCCATAAGATGGGACTGATGGTCATTATGGATTTGGTTCACTCACACTCCGTAAAGAATGTGAATGAAGGCCTTGGTCTTTTTGACGGTACGCCTTACCAGTATTTCCATGACGGCCCGCGCCGCGAGCATACAGCATGGGATTCGCTTTGCTTTGATTATGGAAAAAATGAGGTTGTTCATTTCCTGCTTTCCAACATCAAATACTGGATTGAAGAGTTTCACTTTGACGGATACCGCTTTGATGGCGTAACCAGCATGCTTTATTATGACCATGGCCTGGAAAGGGCTTTTGGAAGTTATGATGACTATTTTGATGGAGGTCAGGATGGTGATGCGATTACATATTTGATGCTGGCTAATAAGTTATTGCATGATTACAATAAAGAAACGATTAGTGTGGCCGAAGATATGAGCGGTTATCCGGGATTGGCAGCGCCTTTAGATAGCGGTGGTTTAGGGTTCGATTATCGCCTGGCTATGGGGATTCCCGATTACTGGATCAAGACCATCAAAGAAAAAAGAGATGAGCAGTGGAGTGTAGGAAACATCATGTGGGAACTTTCCAATAAACGCCCTGAAGAGCAAACCGTGAGCTATGCTGAATCACACGATCAGGCGCTTGTAGGAGACAAGACGCTTATCTTCAGGCTTATAGACAAGGAAATGTACTGGCATATGGATAAAGCCAGTCAAAACCTGGTGGTTGACCGCGGGATAGCGTTGCACAAAATGATTCGGCTAATTACCATTGCGCTTTCGGGTGGTGGATATCTGAACTTTATGGGGAATGAATTTGGTCATCCTGAATGGATTGATTTCCCGAGAGAAGGCAACGGTTGGTCGCACAAATATGCCCGTCGTCAATGGAGTTTGGTAGATAACGATATGCTTCGCTATGAGCAACTGGATAAATTTGATAAAGCCATGATAGCGCTCTTCGAAAAAATTAAACTCAAAAACACCTGGGCTGAAAGTTTATACGAGCATGAGGAAGACCAGGTGCTGGCCTTTATTCGCGAAGATCATGTGTTTGTTTTTAACTTCAACCCAAACAAGTCTTTTGAGGATTATCAAATCCCCGTGCCGGAAGGAAATTATGTGGTTGTTCTTGATTCAGATGCAGATCAATACGGGGGCTTTAACCGTGTTGACGATGCAATGACTTATGGCACAGAAAATTTGGATGGTGAATCCAAAATAAAGCTTTACATACCTAATAGAATGGCTTTGGTATTGAGAAAGAAATAATACAGTATTTGTATTTCCGCTAAAATTTTGGAAATATTGTTTTTGGGTGATAGAATACCGGGGTTTCGTTACAGGAGCTGAGCTGATTGGGCTGTTATTACTGTTTTATACAGAGAGTAAATGTAAATAATTGCACTTTTTCCTGGAATTTCTTTTCGAAAATGAGCACTGATATCAACTCATTTAATAGCATCAAAAAAGAAAACCATGAAAAAACTTGTATTGTTCATTTTTTCTGTTCTCCTGATAGGGAGTGCAGAACCGGTAATAGCCCAGAGCTCAGTAAATGACGCTCAGAAATTTGCGAAGCGCTGCCTGAAGAAAGTACGGAACCGCCGCTTCAGAAAGCTTCAGGAGAGTTACCCGCAAGCTATGAAAGACATTGAAAGAATCAAAGCCAATGCCTCGGAAAAGGAGTTTGGTTGGGATGATATTGTAAAATATGCTCCTGACTGGATTGAAATGATGGAAACTTTTGATAAGTTTCCTGAGGGCCAGGTAAAAAATAAAGGCAAGGTTATAAAGTTTGATATTACAGACTATAAACCATTGCTTGAGAAAGCCACGGATAGCGCCACGGAAGAGCATTACAGGGCCGGTGTGAAAATCATGGATGAGAATGAGCGTTATTCTGAGCGCAAAGAAGCCTTTTATCATTTTAACAAATCCCGCGATTATTCAGATAAGTACAAAGAGGATATCTATCAGCGCTCAGCTACGATCCATTATGACGAAGGTTTAAGAATTTACAACAGTGCCGAGAGTTTTGGAGGGAAAAAGCGTGCGGAAGAACCATTTAAAAAAGCCCTTGCATGGATTGATCCGTTTAAGGATATCAATGAACTGATGGCTGAAATATATTACGCCGAAGCTATCCGGCATTTTGAAACATTAAAGTCCGATGATGAAATTGCTGAGTTGTTATTCAAAAATGAAGGCATTTGGGATGAAGTAGAAGATATAACCAATGAATCCCTTGATTATTTGAAAGAAACAGCAGAATGGATTCCTGAATATAAAGATTCCGGAGAAAAAGCTAAGGAATTCCGCGAAAAAGCAGCCAGTTTTTTGTATAAAACAGGTAAAAAGCATGAGGAAGTACATGAGTTCGAGCATCAGGAGAAAGCTGCGGAATATTACCGGAAAACCAGTGAATGGGTCTCCGGTTACCGCAATGCAGAGGCGTTAGCTACTGCCGCCGAGCAACGCAGCCGCTTTGATGTGCTGTTCTATCACCAGGGTAGTTTCATCAATCCGTCTAAAGTGGGCTTTGGCTCCTCTAATCGCATCAAAGCTCCGTATGATAAGCAGTGGGGATTGCTTAGTGTCAACCCGGTGGATAACCCTGAATATGCTGTAAGCGAAGTAGGCAGACCATTTATTGCCGTGGTGGAATCAGAAAAAGGAGAATATAATTACGAGAAATCAGAAAAACGGGAACAGGAAGAGTATACCGTTTACATATCCCGGAAGAAGGAAGACGACGGCTCTTTTACAGAATCTGAGACTGATAAGGCGACATATGATCTGTATAACATGGCCAAAGACAAAGTAAAAGATGTCATGTGGGTTAAAAAATATTCGGGCACGGCAACGTATGTATATCCTGAAGCGAAAGCCAACGTCACAAATACTATCTCCATATGGGATCTGCGCGACCCCGCAAACCCCGTACTTCTGGATCAGGTTAGCAGCACTTTTGAGGTGTCAGACAAAACCAGCTACATGGAATATGATGGTCACCCCAGAGCTAAACCGGAATTCAAGAATAAATATGGCGACCTGAAATCGAAGGATGCTTTAATAAGTGAGATTCACGGAAAAGCATATGAAATAGAAAATGTATATAAAAATGCTTCCGATGAAATCCGAAAAAGCATTTTACAAAACGTGAAATATATTCATTTCTAAACACTTGATATTTTAAAAAGTAACCTCGTTATTAGGTAGTTTTAGCTTTTCTTAAGCCTCCATGTAAAAACCCGGCCGGCGCTTTGCCTGACCGGGTTTTGTTATTCCTTGCATCCTAATCTAAAGTGATGAAACTTCAAGACAAGCTAATTCTTTATTCTCTGGGCTATTGATAAATGCCTTGATACTTTCGGCTTTGATAGATAAGATTTCTGCCAGTTTATCAGTAGTTGTGTTTCCAAATCTTAGCCATATAATTTTTGGTGGAAAACCTTTTAAATTGCTGATATCGCAAAAATCTGAATCAAAAGTAACAATAGTAAAGTCATATTTTTTTGCATATGACCATATTTCAAGATCTGTAGCATTTTCAAGCCCTAATTGACGAACTTGTTTTGTGTCCGGAAAAACTTCTGATAGTTTATTCACTAATCGGAATGAAATATTTTGATCAAATAATAACCTCATCAGGCAACCCTAATTTTGTGCTCTTTGTCTGCGGCATAAGCAAAACAGGCTTCTACCTGTTCTCTTTTCAGTTCAGGATAATCCTGTAAAATGTCTTCCATAGTCATCCCGTTGGCAAACCAACTTAAAACATCATAAACAGATATTCTTGTCCCTTTGATACTTGGCTTACCAAACCTGACACCTGAATCAATAATGATATATTTTTTGTAATCTTTCATATTTATTATTTGTTTCTCAAAATTAACTAAAAATGTGCACTTTTGATTGAGAATTAACGTGAATTATTATGACACAAGAAAAAATAACCATTTATCAGATATTTACCCGCCTTTTTGGGAATACCAAAGAGAAAATGACTTTTGACGGCAGCAGAGAAGAAAACGGCTGCGGAAAGTTTTCTGACATCACTGAAAAGGCGCTTGAAGAAATCAAAAACCTGGGTATAACGCATGTTTGGTATACTGGAATTATTGAGCATGCGCTGGTTGAAGGTTATCCTGATAAAGGAATTGCTGATGGAAATCCGATGGTGATTAAAGGAAAAGCCGGCTCGCCTTATGCGATTAAAGATTATTACGATGTCAATCCGGATTTAGCGGATGATCCAGGAGACCGGATGAAAGGGTTCGAAAACCTTGTTAACAGAACCCATCAACAGGGTATGAAGGTCATTATCGATTTTGTGCCTAATCACCTGGCGCGCGAGTATCATTCAGATGCAAAGCCTGGCAGCGTTAAAGATTTTGGTGAAGACGATGACACTTCCAGGGCATTCGACCGCGACAACAATTTCTACTACATTCCCGGAAAGGAATTGCAGCTTCCGGAAGAAATCAGAAACAAGTTTCCCGGCAACGGTTATCATGAGTTTCCTGCCAAAGCCACCGGGAATGATCAGTTTACAGAACGCCCGGGCATAAACGACTGGTATGAAACCGTAAAGCTGAATTATGGCGTAGATTACCTTAACGGGAAAGAAGGGCACTTTGATAAAATCCCGGATACCTGGAAAAAAATGGAAGATATCCTGAAATACTGGGCTGGAAAAGGTGTGGACGGCTTCCGGTGCGATATGGCGGAGATGGTTCCGGAAGCGTTTTGGGAGTGGGCAATTGCGCGGGTTAAAGCTGATTTTCCGAAGATCGTTTTTATTGCCGAGATCTACAATCCGCAGGCCTATTCAGCCTATGTTAATCAGGGCGGATTTGATTATCTCTACGACAAAGTAGGGCTTTACGACACCCTCAAAGCCGTAATGCGTGGCGAGCAGCCAGCCTCGAATATTACTTCGGCCTGGCAGGACCTCAACGGCATGGATGCCCACATGCTTCGCTTCCTCGAAAACCATGACGAGCAGCGCATTGCTTCACCATTTTTTGCCGGAGAAGCCTGGAAAGGGATTCCGGCCATGCTGGTTTCGGCATGCATGAACACCGGTCCGGCTATGTTGTATTTCGGTCAGGAAGTGGGTGAGCCAGCAGCAGGAGCTTCAGGATTCAGCGGCGACGACGGGCGTACCACCATCTTCGATTACTGGCGCGTTCCTGAGCATCAGAAATGGATGAATAAAGGCCGGTTTGATGGAGGAAAGTTGGAAGAATCACAAAAGGCTTTGCTGGAAAAATACCGTGAAATTATGCATCTTTCGCAAAATGAAGTTGTTGCTAATGGCGCATTTTACGACCTGATGTATGCCAATCAGGACAATCCGGAATTTGATACCGAAAAAATGTATGCCTTTATTCGATACACGGATAATAAAAGGGTTCTGTTTGTTGCTAACTTTTCTTACGAGGATATCGAAATCAAGATAAGAATCCCAGAGCATGCTTTGGAGCTGATG
>JBNJGK010000078.1:0-3681 GCA_051747665.1 Bacteroidota bacterium
TGCCAACTGCATTTTGCCAACTCTTGCCTGGAAACATAAACACTTACGCACCTAAACACCTAAACACAGCATCCTCAACTTAATAACCTATAAACCTACAAACCTATGAACGTAGAAACTTACAAACTTTGATCCGGTATCCAAACTTTTCTTCCATCCTGCAAATGAAGTGCTTTTTTTATTTCTGCCAAAGTTGGTTCGGCTAATAAAAACCGGGTATTTACTTTGCCGATATCATCCGGGAAATGGGCATCTGAGCTTTGAATGAAGTTGAATTTTTCAAGATGGGGATGCTCTAAGCGCATTTGTTTTTCTGTTGTGTGACTCGATATTTCCAGGGCATCGGCTTTGATATCCGGCGATATAAAACCAAGCTGGCTGATAAGGCTGTATGCGCTGCGGTTTACATGTGCTGGAATGAAGAGTCCGTTTCGGTTGTGCACTTCTTTTTCCAGTTGGTCTATCGAAAGCGATGTAGCTGAGATTAACAGTGGAGAAACTTCTTCCAGAATTTCTTCCTGACGGTTGACAATAACCTGGTGCCCAAAAAGCTCGGGCTTGTTAGGAACCTGAGCCAATGTTTTGTCGAGCAACTCCTGAAAATTTCTCAGCGTTTCGAAGTCTTCAAAAAAGGCAAGGCAGTGAACTTCCTCTTTGGTAGTAACTTCCGCACCTGCTAATACCGTTATGTTTTGTTCAGAAGCAATTTCTGCAATCACCTGGCAATGGCCTGTATGGTTATGGTCTGTTATCCCAATGATATCAAGACCTTTATCTTTAGCCCTGCTTACAATGGTCTCGGGCGACATATCAAGGCTGCCGCATGGTGATAATACAGTGTGCATATGTAAGTCAGCCTTAAATTGCTGCATGCGATGTTGTTTGCGGTTTCGAACAAATGTTTGGTATTATGACAATGTAGCCCGGTGATATGTTCATCTGCACAAAGCTGGTAATTATCCCTGTGATTTTATGATTTCATATATTTTTCCGGCTGTCTCAAAAGCTTCTTCTTTGGTGCTTAGTACTGGAATTCCTTCTTTTTCACTTTGTTCCCTCGTGTCATCGTCGGGCTTCAGTCCTTTAACCAGGATTACGGCCGCCAGGTCTTTTAAAGATGCGATGGCCATTACATTTTTATGTGTTTGCAGGGTGATCCACACTTGCCCTTCCTGTGCATTGCCCATGACGTCGCTTAACAGATCACAGGCATATCCGCCCCTGATGGTATTTTCTAATCCTTCTTTTCCGGAAATTATTTCCAGATTGAGTTTTTCTACTAATTCTGAAACGTTCATTTTTTATGTCTGTATGTTTGAATTCGGTTTTTTCCCCAGATATTTTCAATGCGTTTACGGGCATCTTCCTTGCTTTCGGCGTCTTCGATGACTTTCATGCTTTGGATGAAGATGCAGTCATCCAAAGTAGCCTTGCCATGCACGATATCTTCAGCTAACGACATGCATGATGGAGCTCCGCATGCAGCGCAATCAAACAATGGGAGGACATTCATTAACTCGCTGCGCTCCTGCATTTTTTCCATGGCTTTCACCATGTTTTCGTCGAGCTTTTCAATAGAGCGAGGCTTGATGGGTTCTACCAGTTTTGTTTTTTCGCGGATGTAATGCTCATATGGTTTCATCGCATCGGGCTCTCCTGAATTTTGCTTGCTTTCCTTGATCTGCCTTGCCCGTTTTTCCATTTGCTCAACGGTAAGAAAACGGTTATTGACATTCAATACACCACCCGCACAGCTTTCATCGCAAGCCCTGAGCTCCAGGAAGCCAATATCCGAAACTTCTTCGTTTTCAAGTTTTTCCAGAAACTCCATCACATTCTGGATACCATCAATAGCCAGGCTCCGGGCAGGTATAACACTGGCTTCGCCTTTGGTAAGGCTCCACAGAATTCCATCTTCCGAAAGGTTATTTTTTACCGGAACACGACATGTTGTGCTTTTATTGTTTTTGATTTTATGAAGCAGCTTGTTGTATATGGAATTCATATTGATGACACCGTTTATCAGCTTGTCTTTTTCGCCTACCGGACTTTTAACAGCCGCAATTTTTGCTGCACAGGGTGTAATATAAAAAATGCCGATGTCTTCTTTGTTGTATCCTTTGTCTTCTAAGTGCTTGCGATAGTAAAGCGCTGCTATGTCAAAAGGAGGCTTGAGCAGCATTAAATTTGACGTCAGGGATGGGAATTTGACTTGAATGAGCCGCACAATGGCGGGGCAAAACGTGCTTATGACGGGTTTTACATCTTTGTTTTGCTGCTGATACTTGATGGTTTCCTCTTTCAGAATATCTACAGCATGCTCTACTTCAAAAACATCCGTAAAGCCTACTTCCAGTAAAGTGCTGTAAATCTGTTCAGGAGGCAAGTCTTCAGGAAACTGGTTAATCAATACTGAGGGAACTAAAGCTACCCGATGTTTGTAATCAAAAATATCCTGGAAATCATCTTCTTCAATGCGAATCGCGCTGACAGGACAGGCGCGGAAGCATTCTCCGCAGTCCACGCAACGGTTTGCCAGCAATTCTGCTTTGCCGTCGCGGATGCGCAATGCCTGGGTAGGACAAACCTTCATGCAGTGTGTGCACCCAATGCAGAGCTCGCGATCAATTTTCAACGCATGGTGGAAGACATTCATGTTTACTCCTGTTTGGTTTCGTAAAGATAATTGATAATCTGAACCCGCGTACCTTTCCCAACTGTACTGTCTAAATTCAGAACATCCGTATTCTTCTTGATATTGGAAAGGCCCATGCCGGCGCCAAATCCCATTTCTCTGACTTCATCGGATGCCGTTGAATAGCCGTCTTCCATGGCTTCTTCAATATTCTCAATGCCCGGGCCTTCATCTTCCAGTAATACGCTGATGCGTTTATCATCAATATCAGCAAATATTTTACCCCGATAGGCGTGTGCTACAACATTTACCTCAGCCTCATAAAGCGCTACAACTGTTTTTTTTATGAGCCGGGTATCCACGTTAAGCTGCTTCAGTATTTTTTTTATCTGACTGGAAGCTGCACCGGCATTTGAAAAATCACCACCCTGTATATCAAATTCGAATTTCATGAGATATCCCCTTTAAAAAAGCGGTTTTAAGCCTCCGGCATACAAAATGCCGGAGGTTTTGAACATGGAAAATGCAGTCTCAATCAACACCATATCATTTTCCGTGGCCAATTGAATCATTTCAGGACTTGCTTTTTTGCCCCTGACGAACACAATGACGGTAATGTCCGACATTTCTGCAGTGCGTATTACCTGGGCATTTGCCAGTCCTGTGATTAGCGCCAGATGATCGCAGCATGTGGTGAGCACATCACTCATCAGGTCGGAGGAAAATCCGAAACGAATCTCCTGCTCTTGCAGGTGTTCGCCACAAACCATTTTGCCATCCACGGCGCTTGCAATCTCTTTAGCTTTCATTTTACCTGTTTTAAGAGTGGTAATTTGCATATTCTCTGTTAACAACAACTATAATAACAACACTGCAAAAATACAACCCTTCTTTTTAACCACCAAGATATTTGTGAAAAAAGTAACAGTGTTATTAAAATAACAATTAATTTATATACATTCTAAACAGGTTTGTCGCTCAGAAAGATTGGTTAATGTGGTGACTAGTGAATGGTTAATCCGTTAATTGGTTGATTTGTGATTAGT
>JBNJGK010000078.1:3781-13256 GCA_051747665.1 Bacteroidota bacterium
TCATTGCCAACTGCCAATTGCCTTTCGCCAACTTTACCTAAACACTTACGCACCTAAACACGTAGGACAACATCCCTAACTTAAAAGCGTAGTAACCTAAAAACTTACCAACGTAGAAACGTATAACCCACCAACTTCAAAACTCGCGTCTCAATCGTTTGAGGTTAATCTCCAGGTGTATTCGGGAACTCTTTAGTCGGGTAATTGTTAATTTTGGAAATAAACGGATATATCATGGGAGAGAAAAAAAGACCAACGCTCGCGCTTGTAGCGCATAATGCCAAGAAGCATAAATTGTTAGAGTGGACTAAAAAGCATCAGCACGACCTCCAAGACTACGATTTGGTAGGTACGAGCAACACTTCGGCGCTGCTGAACAACGTACTGGATCTGGAAGTTAAACCCTTTGGTCATGGCCCGAATGGAGGGGATATTTTGCTGGCTGCTAAAATACTACAGGGAGAAATAGATGGTGTTGTCTTTTTTATTGATGTTGAAAACCCGCATGGCCATGAGCATGATATTCAAACGTTGATTCGTACGGCGGTGTTAAATAATGTTCCGCTGGGGCTTAATGAATCAACCGCTGATTTTCTGGTATCCCGGTCGGAGATTTGATTTTTCGCGAAAGCAAAAAAAAGGCCACCTTTAAGGCAGCCTTTTCTTTTTATAAAATGCTTATTTAATAGCGTTTCCGTGGTTTGTAATGCGTATGCAGCAAGTCATGTGATTTATGACTAAGCGGTTCACCAAGGAAGTCAGCATAGATAGACTGGATTTCCGGATTTTCGTGAGATTTCCTTACAGGCATGCTCTCATCTTCTTCATAAATGGCGCGTGCTCTTTCTTCACGGATTTCCGGACTTGTTGGGATTGGCTGTCCGCCACCACCAAGGCAACCTCCCGGGCAACCCATGATTTCAATAAAGTGGTAGTCGGCCTTTCCGGATTCCACTTTTTCCATGAGCTTCTTGGCATTAGCCAGACCATGTGCGATGGCAACCTTTAGGGTTACACCCTCCAGGAATTTCCATTCAGGTTTTGTTCCTTTAATTTCTATTGCAGCTTCACGCACTCCCTGCATCCCGCGCACCGGCTCTATGTTCAGGTTTTGGAAAGGCACTTCCTGACCGGTAATGATTTCATAAGCCGTTCTCAGGGCGGCTTCCATTACACCACCCGTAGCACCGAATATAGCTGCGGCTCCGGAAGACTCACCCATGATGCTGTCATATTTCTCATCTTCCATCTTGGCGAATTCTATACCTGCCTGCTTAACCATCATCGCCAGCTCTCGTGTGGTGATGACATAATCTACATCCTGATAGCCGCTTGCACGCATTTCGGGGCGCTCAGCCTCGAATTTTTTCGCCGTACACGGCATAACAGAAATAGATATGATGTTTTCAGCTTTCAAGCCTTTCTTTTGTGCATAATAGGTTTTAGCCAGCGGCCCAAACATCTGCTGTGGTGATTTGCAGGTAGATAAGTTGGGGAGCAGTGAAGGGAACATATGCTCCTGGAACTTAATCCAGCCTGGCGAGCAGGAGGTCATCATGGGCAGTTTGGTAGATTCGTTCTTTTCAACTAACGCTTGTTTTAGTCTTGTCAGAAGTTCTGTACCCTCTTCCATAATTGTCAGGTCAGCCGTAAAATCGGTATCCAAAACCGAATCAAAACCAATGGCTTTTAAAGCGGCTACCATTTTTCCGGTAACGCGTTGTCCTACCGGAACATCCAGGTCTTCGCCCAGTCCTATTCTGACAGCCGGAGCTGTTTGTACTACGGTATGGATATTCGGGTTATTGATAGCATCCCAGACGTTGTCGATATAGGTTCTTTCTGTGAGCGCTCCGGTCGGACAGCGGTTAACGCATTGACCGCAGTTTGTGCACACAACATCGTCGAGTGGCTTGTTCAGGAATGTGGATATTCTTTGCTCATCACCTTTGTTTACCACAGCCAGTGCACTTACGGCCTGAAGCTCAGTGCATGTTCTTACGCAGCGCTGGCAGCGGATGCATTTGCTGTCGTCTTTCTGGATAGAAGGGGAGGAGATATCAGGAATTTTATCTTCCTCATGCACTAAATCCAGGAAGACGTGGTCTCCAACCCGATACTCTGATGCCAGCTCCTGAAGCTCACAATTGCCGTTTTTAAAGCACTTTGTGCAATCAGCATTATGCTCAGACAATAAGAGTTCGATGACATGTTTTCTGGCTTCCCTAACCGCTGCGCTGTTTGTCTGTATTTCCATACCTTCAGATACGGGTGTTGCGCAACTGGCTGCCAGGGCCTTTGCTCCCTTTTGTTCAACTACACACACACGACAATTTCCGGCTACATTCAGGTCGGGGTGGTTACACAGCGTAGGGATTTTAAAATTGAGTTTCTCTGCAGCCTGCAGAATGGTGGTTCCTTCTTCTACTGAAACCGGTTTATTATTTATTTTGAGATTGACTAAATATTTCTTACTCATGACATTCTTTTTTTCAGTTGAAAATAATACGATTAGTAGATGATTTCTTCTCTGAAGTTATCCACAATGGTAGAAAATGGATTGGCTACCGATTGCCCTAAGCCACATTTTGAAGATAATTTCATGTTGGCGGCCAGCTTTTTCATGTCTTCGAGGTAAGAAGGCTTTTTGTCGCCTTTCTTTACAGCTTCGATGCCTTTAAGCAATTGCTGACATCCAACACGACATGGTGTGCATTGTCCGCAGGATTCTTCGGTAAAGAATTCGAGGTAATCGTGCAGCACGTTGTACATTGAGCGAGTGCTGTTAAAAATCATCATGGAGCCTCCGGTTGGGATCCCTTCGAAGCCTATGATAGTGTCTTCGAGGTTTTTGCGCGGGATACAATGTCCTGATGCGCCTCCAACTTGTACGGCTTTCGTGTCACCATCGCCAAATTCATCCACAAAAGTCTGAAGTGTCATACCCAATTCCAGCTCATAGATGCCGGCTATCGGTGTATCTCCGGATACAGAGAATACTTTGGAACCTCTGGAGTCGGCTGTTCCGAGCGATTTGAATTTTTCAGGTCCCAGGTTGCAAATCATGGTTGTGTAAACCAGTGTTTCCACGTTGTTGATAACCGTAGGCTTGAAGTTATACCCTGAAACTGTAGGGTAGGGAGGTTTGTTTCGTGGTTCTCCGCGCTTGCCTTCCATGCTTTCAAAAAGGGCGCTTTCTTCACCGCAGATATAAGCGCCGCTACCGGAGTTGACCTTGATCACAAAATCGAGTCCGATATCTTTTAAATGCTTGTTGAACTTGTCAATTTTTTGGTTCAGGGTTTTCAACAGGAAATTATATTCTCCCCGTAAATAAATGAACCCTTCTTGAGCGCCAATGCAGTGACCGCATATGGCCATCCCGGCAAATACTTTTTCCGGAACCTGGTCTAAAATCTCGCGGTCTTTGAATGTTCCCGGCTCACCTTCGTCGGCATTGCAAATCACATATTTTGGTGTGGCGCTTTCGTTTTTCGTAAATTTCCATTTCAGGCCTGTAGGGAATCCGGCACCACCTCGTCCTTTGAGGCCTGAGTCGATAATATCCAGAATGATATCATCGGCTTTTCGTTTAACGGTTTTGTCAAGAACGTCTATTGGGTCACATTCCTGGCATTCAAATATAATATCTACTTTTTTCAGGTTTTTTGTTTCCATCAGAATAAATTTGTTTCGGTTAAAAATGCATTGAATTACTTGGTTTTACGGGCATAGTCCTGGACAATTTCCAGTGCTTTTTCTACCGTAACCTCTGGGTAAACATCGTCGTTTATTAACATCACGGGGCCTTTGTGGCACCAGCCAAGGCAGTTTGCCGATAGTAAGGTAAACTTTTTGTCAGAAGTGGTTTCGCCCACTTTGATGTTAAGTTGTTCTTCCAACGCATGAATAATCTCATCCTTACCTTTCATGTGGCAAGTGATGGTTTTGCATACTCTGATGATATTCTTTCCTCTTGGGATTGTATCCAGAAATGTATAAAAAGATGCTGTTCCGTAAACATCTGCCGATGATAAATCTAATGCTTCCGCAATCTTCAGCATGGCTTCTTCAGAAAGCATCCTTTCTTCCTGAACAACACCCTGCAGCACTGGCATCAGGCTATTTCGGGTCTTGCCGTGTTTTTTTACAAGGTCTTTGATTAACTGATCAGTGTGTGACATTCGTCCTCCTTTGTTGTTATAGTTGTTATTTTGTTAACAGTTGTTGCGCCAAAAGTAATATTTTTATTGTTAATACTGTAACAGTAATAAAAAATTTGATTGTCAAATAATATATTTCTATTTAGATTAAATATAAAGACGCAAATATTTAAATATAAAAATAGTAGCATAAATATACCGTACGGAAAAACAAAACATTAAATACCAATTGGGTTTTAGTGTGTTTTTAAGGAACAAATTTGTAAAAACAAAAATGAATGTAAGTATATCGGTAAGTGATATGTTTGCAGGTTCATGATGTTGCAGGCTACAATATTAATTGCATTATGCTTTGAATTATGCAGAGAAAAAATCAGTTGCTCTTTGTATGATTTGGTAAGTTTAAAACTTATATTTCCTTAAATTTGCCTGCTTATGGAGTTAACGGGTTTTATCATAGCAATCCTCATTTCGTTTTATATGTTAGCGCAGGTTACGGATGCATTTTTTATTCCTGCCCTTGAGCGCATTTCCGAGAGGTATAAAATATCTTCAGATGTTGCAGGCACTACGTTGATGGCTATGGGATCAAGTGCACCGGAACTGTTCATTGCCTTAGTAGCAGTTTTTCGGCCCGGGGGGCATGAAGAAATCGGCATGGGTACGATTGTGGGCTCTGCCCTTTTTAATATTCTGGTTATCATAGGTGCAGCATCATTAGCCCGAAAAGCTACACTGGCCTGGCAACCCGTAGTAAGGGATGTTCTCTTTTACCTGATCAGTATTGCGATATTGGGGATTGTGTTTTATACAACGGCCATAACTTTACTGGAAACACTTTTATTATTAGGGCTGTATTTGGTGTATATTTTTGCTGTAATGAAATGGAAGAAATGGTTTCCTTACAAGGATGATGCTGTATATGTGGAGAAACCCGTTAAAACTATCAGAAGCAAAAGGTATCGCATTTTCAGAAAAATAGTTACACCGTTTGATTATATACTCAGAGTCAGCTTTCCCTCACTTAAGTTTCATTGGGGCGTATTTTTCATCTCATTATTTTGGATCAGTTTTTTATCCTGGGTTTTGGTTGAAAGCGCTATAAAGCTATCCTATGCCTTTCAGGTTCCTGAAGCGATTATTGCGCTCACTGTGTTGGCTGTTGGTACTTCCGTTCCTGATTTGATATCTTCTTATTTGGTAGCTAAAGATGGAAAGGGAGGCATGGCCGTAAGTAACGCGATTGGCTCTAATATTTTTGATGTTTTAGTCGGTTTAGGCCTGCCATGGTTTATAGCCTTGGTTTTCCTGCAAAAGGAAGTGGAGGTTTTAACCCAGAACCTGTTTACCAGTGTGGTGCTTCTTTTTGGTTCTGTCATCATTGTATTTGTGTTGATAGCGCTCAGAAAATGGGTTATTAAACCCCAAACCGGATTCATTTTGATTGGTATCTACATCGCTTATCTGGTTTGGCAGGTCTGGCCGGGGTAGGGGTTTTTCAATCTGTTACCTAACCCTGTAAAAAATACCGCGGTTTTGTTTGATGTGATGGATTTTTTTGTCTGCTTCCAGTACGTCGAGGTATTTGTTTACTTCATTGATGTGCAACCCTAAAACGGAGCACAGGTCTTCAGCCGTGCAGGGTCGTCTTTTGATGGTTTCAAGAATTGCTGTTTCAGTATCTTTTCCGTATGATGCTATGGATTTCCGCTGTTTGGGTTTGGCAATGATTTCTACATTATCTAGTGCCCAATCTTTCTGAATTTGTCTCAGATGCTGCACGGATGCGCTGGTAAGGTTTTCTTCAGCGCCGGGCCTGTCTAATGTATTTAACTGAACTTTGTCGGGTTGAATATTCCTGATTGCCTGTTTTAATGCATCCAGCTCTTCCTTATGGTCATTGTAACCAGGCAGAATTAACACTTCGAGCCAGATTTCTCCTGAAAACATCTTGCGGAAATCTGCCAGTCCCTGGATGTAGTCTTCAAGGGATAAGTCTGCAGCAGGGCGGTTGATTTTCTTAAAAACGGGTTCAGTAGCTGCATCCAGCGAAGGCAATACAACATTAGCTAAAGAAAGCTCCTTGCGAACCTGCTCATGATGAAGCAGTGTTCCGTTTGTAAGTACGGCAACAGGAATTTCGGGTTTTAGCTGCCGGATGTATTGCAATACTTCACCGAACCTGATGTTAAGCGTAGGTTCTCCCGAACCCGATAGCGTGATATAATCCGGAGCAGGATGATTCTGGAAGAAATCTTTTAGTTCTGATGTAATTTTTTCATAGGGTATATACTCCATCCGTTGAGTGGTGAGCTTGGTGGTCTCCCCAACTTCGCAGTAAACGCAATCGAGCGAGCAAACTTTTTTTGGAACAAGGTCAACACCCAGCGACATCCCCAGCCGGCGTGAGGGTACCGGTCCAAAAAGGTATTTATACATGATTGTTGGTTTTGAATTTTTGGAAAAACATCATAATGAAGACTAATTTCAGAGTAATGCCTGAAGCCAGAAAAACTGAGCCGGTGCAGTCTGATGCAGTAAGCTCCCGCAAAGTCATGCCCGTAAGAAATATCAGAAGTCCGGCCAGTAAAAATATCGCTTCAATACCCGGCTTGTATGCTTTGGCTCTAAGTGTAATTATCAGAAAAATTATTTTGCTTATGATACCTGCCGCAATCAGCATGTTTCCCCACAATGGATTGTTTCCCAGCATCTTTAAGATAAAACCTGTTGCAATTAAGATTAAGCCCGTTATCAGCGGTATTTTGATATTCATGAGGCAAAATTAATCAATTCTGCGGCTGAATACGAAAAATGCAGGAGATACTTAAATTTTTCCTGTAATTTTTTGGGTTTCTTTTATAGAAGTCTCAAAAAATGCCTTGGCTGTTTTCTCTTGTTTATCAGGCGAAAGCCCAAACAGTTTGCTTATTGGCAGCACACTGCCTTTCCAGGTTTCGATAATCCATTTGCCCTGTTCCGGGTTTTTCAAATCCGGATAGCTCTCCGGAGGGGTTTGCATCCAGTGGTTTACGTAAAAATAAGGCTCTTCTACCATTTCATCGGCTACAGCCAGTCCCAGCCCAATGGTGGCTATGGTTTCGTTTTTTTTGTTTTGCAGTGGAATCATTGTGCCTGTATCGAAGTGATGAGGCCAGATGCTTACCGGGGTAGCATTAGCATAGGGTTTAGTAATTTCCTGAAGGATTTGCCTGGCATTGTGTCTGAGTGTAGCTATCTGTTTTGCCATTTCCTGATTAGGGGCATCGAAGGAGGCTGTTTCATAAAGCCCGTGCTCTTGGATTTCATAATGCAATTCGGGTTGAAGCCGGGTTGTATCTATATCATTGGCCTGAAGCGCTTTTTCAAACCAGTCGTATAGCTCATTCCAGGTTGTGCCGCTCATTTCCATTGACTGTACCACATAATCCTTATTATCAAAAATGCACAGCGAAAATTCCGGTAACCTCACGGCAGCTCTTTTTGATTGGGGTAACTCATTGCCAACATAGCTGTTTAGGGCGGTGTTCCAGATCATGTTGGTATTGCTATCATCATCCTTATCATGCAGCAAGTATTTTCCCGCAATGGCGATAAACTGCACGGCCTGATGATGAAGCTTATTTTCATCATTCAGGTCTTGGATGTCCGTTTTTTGTATTGGTTTCCAGTTCATATGGTATGTTTTTTTTGCCAGATGGCATTTAAAAAATAGTTATTGTTATCAGTATATTCATCTAAGATTTTAAAATCATTGTTTTTTGATATGGCTGAGATCATCCTGTGGTCATATTTTTGCGAGATTTCGGTTTGGATATAATCCCATTGATCGAAATGAAATGTTTTCTCATGCTCAGCAAAAGTAATGGTTTGTTTTTCTGTGGCAATGAGGTAGCTTTTGGCGGCTTTTTGTTCTATGTCGTACACAGGCTGATGCCGCCATTTAGAAAGGTCAAAGCTTGCATCAAGTTCCCGGTTGAGTCTTCTAAGAAGGTTATAATTGAATTCAGCCGTTATCCCGTCCGGATCATTGTAGGCATCTAAAATAATGTTGGGATCTTTTACCAGATCAAGGCCAATGAGTAGTAAATCTCCCTCTTTCAGGTTTCGGCTGATCATGGATAGAAACTCATGCGATGCCTCGGGAGTAAAATTTCCTAAAGTAGAACCCAGAAAAAGAACTACGTTTTTAGCGCCGTTTTGCTGATTTAAAGAGCTTAATCCTGTTTCATAGTCGGTGTGCAGGGGCTGCATTTTTATTTGCGGATATTTCTGCTTAAATGTCTTTTCAAGCTTTTTTAAAGCTTCTGAAGAGATATCAACAGGCATATAGGTGAACCGGATGTCGTTTTTCATAAGCGATTCGGCAAGTATCTGTGTTTTTATGCCGTCACCGGCGCCCAGTTCTATAAGGTTTATGCTGCTGGTTTTTTGTGCAAAGTGATGTATAAAATTCTGATGATGGCTTTCGAGGATTTGTATTTCTGAATTGGTCAGATAGTATGAAGGCATTCGCATAATTGCTTCAAACAGTTTGCTGCCATGATCATCATAAAAATATTTGGAAGGAATGTAAGGGGTATCATTTTGAAGCCCCTCTTCAATTTCTTCCATCATTTGCATTTTAAAAGAAGTTTCTGTTTCCATAAAAATATGTGCTGTATAAGCTCGTTTGGAAAACAAAGGGAACTTTCAAAGCGGTTTTAACTTTTCATCCCAATCATACTTATCAGAACGAGCGGATGAAGTGATTGTTCATATGGCGTAATTGCAGGCACGGTATGCCAGCATGTATCTCCAAATCATAAATATTTTAACCTGAGAGCAAGTGAAAATCCCGGTATTTTTCCGGGATTTGCGGCTTGAATTTTATTTCCTGCCATCATATTGCCGGATATAAAACGAAGCGCTAACGGTTCATAAATATTTTTCTGAAAGAGATCATAATGTTTCTGTAAGTTCCAGAAAACGCTTGTATGGAATGGCCGGCATGCTTTTCGCCTCTACAGCTCCGTTTTGCTGGCTTATCAGGCTGACTTTGGCCGCGGTTTCATCATCAGGCGCTTCATAGATATCTAAAAAATCATAATCGCCCAGCAAGGCATAATGATCCAGAAACTTCACTTCCGGACATTTTTCCCTGACCTGTTCCATCCAGTTTCTGCCGATTTGTTTCCGGTTTTTCATTTGCTGAAGCACTTCCGGTGTTAACTTGGTGAATAAAATGTACGTCTGCATAATCTTACTGTTTTGGTTTTGGTTAAATATACAAAGAAATTCATAAGTACGCAAGGGTTGAATGTGCTTTGAAG
>JBNJGK010000079.1:0-12909 GCA_051747665.1 Bacteroidota bacterium
ACGCTTAACCTGTTCATACTCCTGCCGTAAAACCCGGCGCATAACCTTGTTGGATGCCGTGCGCGGTAGATCGGGTTTTGATATGATTTCATGAATTTTAAAAAGCGGATTCAGATGTGTGCTGATCTGCTTTTGAAAACGCTTGAGCAAATCATCAGATTCCGGGTTTTTTCCTGCATGAGGCGCATAAAATACTACCAGCCGGTTAGGGCCGCCTCCGGGAGGTTCAGCGGCAATAGCTGCTGTTTCACGAATTTCAGGAAGGGTGTCTAACAACCTTTCAATTTCTACGGAGCTGGTCTTTATGCCGCCAAGGTTCATCGTATCATCAGCACGTCCTTGTGCACGATAAACCCCATTTCTGAGTTTCCTGAAGGTATCTCCGTGTTTTCGCAGAACCGGGTGGGATTTTTCATCTCCGGTTTGCTCATGAAGCGGAATTCCTGAAGCGCTTTTCCAGCCGTTGCCAGGCCTGGGGGTATCATAATAGGCTTTATCATGATCTTTGTTCAGTAATGTAGTTGATAAACCTATGGAAGGTGGGATCAGAAAGACTTCTCCTTCGTCATTCCTCTGGTTTCGTTCATCCAGCAAAACAAGGTCAAGTCCCAGCGCTGGTGTGGTAAATCCAGCGGGTGAGGAAGGCTGCAGCAGTGTTCCTGTCAGGTATCCACCGCCTATTTCCGTGCCGCCGCAATATTCCATAACAGGCTTGTATCCGGCCCTGGCCATGAGCCAGAGATAATCCTGAGGATTAGAGCTTTCGCCGGTGGAGCTGAAAAGTTTTATTTTAGACCAGTCGAGCCCTTCCAGGCTTTTTGAGGTGCGCCAGCGCTTCACCATGCTGGGAACTACACCAAGCACCGTGACGCCGGTATTCTGCACAAACTCACCGAACGGTTTACCTGTAGGGGCGCCATAAAACAGAGCCATCGTTGCCCGGTTGATGAACGTGGCAAAGATAAGCCAGGGGCCCATCATCCAGCCCAGGTTGGTAGGCCATGCTACGACGTCCTGCGGCTGAATATCCTGATGCGCAAAACCATCGGCGGCGGCTTTGAGAGGCGCGATGTGCGACCACGGTATGGCTTTGGGATCGCCTGTTGTTCCGGAAGAAAACAAAATATTGCAATGGTCTTCCGGGCTCATACTTACAGGTTCAAATCCGGGGTTTTCTGAAAGAAAATCTTCCCAGGTTATGTCGCCATCCCGCAAGGATACTGAAACATGGGTTTCGGCCGGTAAAACAACGGTTGTCATGTCCGGGATGGCCGGCAGTTTTTCGTATAATGGTATCTTTTTGTCGCCACGCAGGATCACATCTTGCGTAAAGAGCCATTTTGCGTCAGCAATTTGCAACCGCTTCTTCACCTCGTCAGCAGCAAGGCTGTCGGCAATAGAAACTACAGCGCCTCCCGCGAACACAATGCCCAGGTAAATTGCTACAGCCTCTGCCGTCATGGGCATGTCTACAGCAGCCTTATCACCTTTCTGGAATCCTGATGCTTTCAGTCCATTGGCTATTTTTTCCGTGAGGTTTCTGAGCTCTTTATAGCTGAGTTGTTTTAGCTTCCCGGATTCATCGCCGTAGATTATGGCAGGTTTTTCCGGTATAGCCTGGAAGCAAGCTTCTGCAATATTCATACGGGCCCCTTTAAACCATTGGGCATGTTCCGGTCCATGATCGGTGTTAAGCGTTTCTTTGGCAGGATGATGATAAGGAATGAGCAGCATATCCGCCATCGTTTTCCAAAACTCCCCTTTTTGGGTAACGGAAAATCTGTGGAGGGCTTCATATGTATCCAGGTGTAAATAGTCTAAAAGCCGGTGAAGATTAGTATTGCGGTTTTGTTTTTCCGGAAACCAGGCTGGAGGCGCATCACTGAATTTATCGTCCTGCCGGTATACATTCTGGAATAAATTCTGATGCAAATCATCCGGCATGTCAGGTGTTAGCACATCCCGCGAAAGCGCTTTCCAGCAGGCCTCCGGGTTTTCCTGATGCTTATGCAGTATTTCCATAATTTGCTGAACCTGACTTTCATCAGCGCCTGAGTTGAGTAGTTTTTCTTTGGTGATAAAGGAAATATTCGACATGGATATGTGTTTTTGATTTCCGGTTGATTTGATTTTTCTTCAAGATATAAACATCGAAAAGGGAAAATGTTTGATGAGAGTGATGGTTGCTCTGCTATGCGACGTGTTTTATGATTCGCTATTGGGTAATGTACTTTTTTGATCAATTTCTAAACATGCTTTTATATCTTCAATAGTCAATTCCGGAAAATCATATATAATCTCATCATAAGTCATTCCAGATGCTAACCACCCAAGTACATCAAATACAGTAATTCTTGTATCTCTCACACAAGGTTTTCCAAATCTTTTATTCGGATTTCTTTTAATTATAGATTTATATTCGATCATTACTTTTCCTTTTTTTACAAATATATTCAATTTATGAATTTTATTCTAAATCTTTGATATGCCGAAGACAAAGAAATTGGTTTAGATTACATCAAACTCTCGCTCAACGAATTCAAGCAAACTTAAATGTGGGATAGCCTAATCCCAAAAAAAATGTGAAGGAAATGTTAAAATGATCAAATTGTTTTAAATAGCAAGACAATAAGGATTAAATCATTGTACATCATTGAAAATCCTCCTTTTTGGACTTTTTATTGTTTGCTAAACGGCAATGTGTTTTCCTGATATGGAAGAATAAATTAACATTTCATCCTCAAACACATTTAAAAAAGTACATGTTTTTTGTTACATTTGAAGAGACAGAGGTTGTTTAAAAACAGACGCTGACAGGTCTATCGACGCTGTCAGGTCAAATTAGAACGCAGATTGACAGCCTTTCAGCGTGCAAAGCTCCTGAAAGTGGTCAAGCTAAAAATGGCTTTTGGGACAATCTCAATGCTTTTTCTTAATCTTAAAGCAAGTACTATGGAAATGAATGAAGTTTTAGATAAGTTGCCGCCACATTTGATGGATTTGGTGATAGACCAGCCTTATAATGAATATACCGCTCAGGATCATGCAGTCTGGCGTTTTGTAATGCGTCAGAATGTAGATTATCTGCAGCATGTAGCACATGATTCTTATCTTGAAGGATTACGGAAAACCGGAATCAGTATTGATTCTGTTCCGCATATGTATGGCATGAACCGTATTTTAAAGGAGATAGGCTGGGCTGCTGTGGCCGTGGATGGTTTTATTCCGCCGGCAGCATTTATGGAGTTTCAGGCATACAATGTGCTGGTGATTGCTGCCGATATCCGGCCCATAGACCAGATTGAATATACTCCGGCGCCTGATATCATCCATGAAGCGGCCGGTCATGCTCCCATTATTGCCCATGAGGATTATGCGGCATATCTCCGTGAATTTGGAAGGATTGGCTCGAAAGCATTTTCTTCAGCTATGGATTACAAACAGTATGAAGCTATACGGCATCTTTCTATTCTGAAGGCAGACCCTTATACTCCGGCAAAGGATATTGAAAAGGCAGAAAAGCGAATTGAAGACATTGAAAACAATATGGGAGCTCCCTCGGAGATGTCACAAATCCGCAACCTGCACTGGTGGACGGTAGAGTTTGGGTTGATAGGAGACGTTAATCATCCTAAGATTTATGGAGCAGGCTTGCTTTCTTCCATCGGCGAAAGCTATAATTGTCTACAGGATCACATCAAAAAGATTCCATACACTGTGGATGCCGCCAACTACAGCTTTGATATTACATCGCAGCAGCCGCATTTATTCGTAACACCCTCTTTTGAGCATTTGAATGATGTTTTGCAAGAGTTTGCTGATGGTATGGCCTATCGTACCGGCGGGATGAATGCAGTTACGCAGGCTATTCGCTCTGAAAATACCGGCACCCTGGTCTGGAATTCAGGTTTGCAGGTTTCTGCCACTTTTAATGAGGTGATAAAGGATAAGGAAGGCAACCCAGCCTTTATTTCAGCCTCAGGACCTGTGGCTTTTGCTTATAAAGAGAAAGAATTGGAGGGGTTTGGAACGGAAAACATAGAAAATATCGGTTCTCCTGTGGGCATTCCCAAAGGATTTTCGCATGGTATTGAATATCTTGATAGTGCAACTCGCAAAGCGCATGGAATAGAGGAGGGGAAGGATGTTTTTCTGGAGTATGAACCAAATATCCGTATTCAGGGAAAAATAAAACGACTTTTTATGGAAGCCGATCGCCTGCTGTTTATGGTGCTGTCTGATGCTACAGTAACGCATGAGAATAACGTCAGGCATAAGCCCTCAGATGGATTGTATTATCTCATAGCGGGAGAGCAAATCGTTAGTGGATTTTCAGGACCTGCAGATCCGAAAGCATGGGGTTTAAGCTTTCAGCCGTCTGAAGAAAAGACCCACAAAATAGAGCATAATGAAACTTCTGTGGCCTTGCATAAGGTTTATGAAAGCGTAAGAGCGTTACGTGCTAAAGAAGCCAAAAAGGAGGAATTGCAGGAGTTATGGGATAAGGTTAAAGCAAATTATCCGGATGAGTGGTTGATTGCTGTTGAGCTTCTGGAACTTGTGAACGAAAAATCGCCCGGTTTGGCCGAAGAAATCACACAACACCTAAGGCATTTGCAGCAGAAATATCCTGAATATGTTACGCGGATTGAAAATGGCCTGAACTTATCTGAGAAACCCATTTCTAACCAGAGTGTAGGCGTTTTGGTTTAGCGTTGTAATGCTCCGAATTTATTGAACGGCACTATCTTAACCGTTGGGGTCGTTTTTTTTATCATTCTCTTCAAGAGGGCCGAGGTCTTCAAAATCAACATCCGCATGGCTTTGCGTATTAAAGTCGGTCTCTTCAGAATTGGCTTCGGCTAAAGTGTTATAGTTTCCATTATCAGGCTGATAAGGAGAATCTTCTGTAAAATCACCATTGTGGGCGTTGATGAAGTTAAGGCTTTCCTCCATGGCATGCGTGAATTTGTCAAAGTCTTCTTTATAAAGAAAAACCTTAAATTTCTCATAGAAAAACTTACCCTGCTCATTATCAAATCGTCGCTTGCTTTCTGTGATGGTAAGGTAATAATCTCCGTTTTTGGTGCATTTTACGTCAAAAAAATAGGTGCGTCTTCCCGCTCTCACTTTTTTAGAGAAATAATGTTCGTTGTGATGTTTATTTTTCTCTGCCATAATCACCTTTTATTTAATTATGCTTTCATCGCAAAAGTAAAGAAATATCATTTATAACAAAGTTATGGTTTCAAAAAATCAATTGCAGCAACTTTTGTGATTTTGCCGGGAGTTGCCGATATTATGTTATTTTTGCCATGTTTTTAAATTTAAGTTATCAATAGATGTTAACCAGGAGATACCTCAGGATCAAAGTGCTGCAGGAATTGTACGCGTTCTCAAGAAATCAGGAATCGGATTTGGCTAAAGCCGAAGACAAAATGTTACTCAATATCCGGAAAATATATGACCTTTATATTTATCAGCTATCCTATTTGCTGGAGCTGCGGGATTTTGAAGAAGACCGGCAGGAAGAAGCCAAATCGAAATATTATCCTACCGAAGAAGACCTGAACCCCAACCCTAAATTTATAAATAACCCGTTGCTGAAGCAGATTGAAAACAACAATATGTTTCAGAATTACAGAAAGAAATTGAAGATAAACTGGGGAGACCAGCGTGATACCATTCGCCAGTCGCTAAAGCGAATACGGGAAAGTGAGCCTTATCAGAAGTATATGAATTCCTCTTCAGAGAGTTATGAGGAGGCGCGTCAGTTTTTGATCAAAATCATCACTACCGTGCTTCCTGATGATGAACTGCTGATATTTTTCTATGAAGATAAAAATGTAAACTGGGTGAATGATTTTGATGCTTCATTGGTGATGCTGGAGAAAACATTCCGCTATATGCGTGCCACTGATGATGAATATAAACCATTGCCCGGCTTGTTCAGCGAAGAAAATACCGAGGACGGGAAGAACCTTGATGAGGTCTTTGTGAAAAAGCTGTTCTTAACGGTGTTGCAGAATATCCGGGAGTTGGATAAGCTGATTAAAGAACGTACTGAAAAATGGGATTTTGACCGTATCGCAATACTGGATATTATTATTTTACGGATGGCGATTACGGAGTTTATGCATTTTGAGACCATTCCCGTTAAGGTAACCATTAACGAATACATTGAGTTATCTAAAATTTTCAGCACTCCAAAGAGCAGTGTTTTTGTAAACGGGCTGCTCGATAAGCTGAAAAAGGAATTTATTCAAGACCACAAAATCAAGAAAATCGGCAGGGGATTGATTGATGAATAAACCGGTTTTTATAAGAGATTATAAAGAAGCCGATTACCCGGAACTCATGAAATTGTGGGAGACCCTGGAATTGGGAAGACCGGAGCGTGGTGATGACCGGAAGGTAATAGCACAGACTTTGAAATATGATGGTAAGCTTTTGGTGGCTTTGGTTGATAACCGGCTTATAGGGGCTGCGTGGATTACCAACAACGGACGCAGGCTATATCTGCACCACATGGGCGTTGCGAAAGAGTTCCAGCGACAGGGAATCGGCAAAAAGCTAATGGAAAAAACCCTGGAATTTGCTGAAGCAATGAACATGCAAATTAAGCTGGAAGTCCATCATACGAATCCAAACGCCATAAGCTTATACCGCAAATATGGTTTTGAACCTCTTTCAGGATATCAGGTGCTGATCAACCGAGGTACAGGCAAGAAATAAAGAATACCTTATTCTGGAATTTAAATCCAGGCCTGCCACGGAATGCGCGATAATATGGCCAGTAAGCCCAGAAAATAAAAAACCGAAATGCTTCTGAATTTTCTCTGGTCAGACTCCAGGCGCTTGGACCGGGCATATCCTACCGTTATGAGCACTATCCCGATAATCATCACAAAAGGATGTTCCAGAATGTAAAGCCGTGAAAGTTCGTGGCTCATGGCTTTAGAAGAAAAGTTTGAAAATCCCATCGGAGAAACAAAATAAAGCACAAGACCAAAGATAAACTGAATGTGTGCCCCATAAAGCGCCGTTAGCGCGGTTATTTTGCTTGTTTTGGTAAAAGACTGTTTGCTGAAATATCCGTAAAGGGCATAAGCCAAAGCGATTACAAGCAAGGCTAACGTGATATATGCGGTGTAGGAATGTAAATGTTTTAAGCCGGTATACATAGTTGCTTCAATTTCTGTGTTTAGTTTAACATTTTTCTATTACACGGAAACAACACGGCAAGGGAAAAAATGTTGCTAAAAAAACACCGGGAAGATTTAACATCCCCGGTGTTATCTTGATTGATTTCTGATGTAATCAGATTAAGAAATAAATCTACTCATATCTATCAGAAGCGCGCGTTCAGTGACAAGATGAAGTTTCGGCCTGGCGCGGCTATGCCCGAGCTGTATGGACGATAGCGCTGATCGGTCAGATTTTCCATGCCGGCATTTACTTTAATGGATTCTGATATTTGATAAGACGCTTTCAGATTCAGCGTGTACCACGCCGGTGAGTAATGATTTCCGTTGCCATCAGGAGCGTAAAGCTCAGGTTTTCCCTGCTCGCTTACCGCCAAATCTTCGTAAGAAACTTCACCGCTGTACTGGGCATACATTTCCAAAAACAGACCATTCGCCCGGTAGGTCATCCGGCTGGTTCCAAACCACGGGGCTGCGTGCCTTGAGGGACTTTGCGTTCCGTCGTCCAGCTCTTCTTTACCCTCCTGGAAATTAATATCAGAACTCAGGCTGAATCCATTGGGCAGTTTGGTCTCTACGCCGGCCTGCAGGCCATAAACAAAGGCGGAGGCAGCATTCTGAAGCGCCTGCACACGGCTCAGCTCTCCGTCATAATTAATGTATTCCTGACCATTGAGTGTAAAATTACGTCTGACCATGGCATTATCCAGGTGCGTGTAAAATGTAGTGATATCCAGCTTTAGCGATTCACCGAAAATCCGCGCAATACCCAAATCGGCATTGTATGCATATTCAGCTTCTAAGTCGGGATTGGGCACTACAACCGCTCCCGGCTCGGAGTCAAAGACTTTCCCGATATCATCGATGTTGGGAGAGCGAAATCCGGTAGACAGGTTGCCCTTGATAACCCAGTCTTCTGTAGGCCTGTGCGTGAGACCTGCATTTCCTGTTATTGAACCATTATCGAGCTGCGTCTGGCTGTAGGGAAACGGATAATGCACCGTATCAAATGTTGCATTGATAGCAAAATGATTATAGCGGGCGCCGGCATGCAACGCCGTGTTGTCTGACAAATCAAACTTTCCGTTCACATACAACGCATAAGAATTCCAGTCGGAGTCAGGATAACGCGTTCCGATGGATTCCTTTTCATCAGAAAAAATATCCTGATTAAAGGCGATGGAGTTCACCTCATTCATTACCCATTCCGCTCCGTAATACAACTGATTGTTTTCATTCAGCGATTTTGAAAAGTCCATATTGATGGAATAGGCATTTACTTCTTCAATACGATTTCGTTGGTCTGAACTCCAAAAGTCTCTGTCTATGCGGCTTTCTTCAAAATACTGATGAGCCAGCCTCAAATTGAAATCATCATAAACCTGGTTCCTGGCCTTATGGGCTATGGATAAGTTATTCATCATCCATTTTTGCGGTCCGTAATCCCACTGGCCATAGCGCGGCTTGCCGTTTTTTGTTCGCAAAGTGCGGTCGAAGCGCCCGTAAGAAGAAGTTTCTGAGTAATGAAAACCATATTCCAGGTCCCAGTCTTCTGCCGGCTTGTAGCGCACCTTTTGCATCAGGTTTTGTTGTGTATATCCTGATGGTTTTTGGATTTCAGGGTCTTCCAGATGTATCCTGCGGTCAACCCCGTCTATCATTTTCACATAGTAAGGCTTTAAGTATGCATCCGGACCGTTGGAACCCATTTTTAAATCGCCATAGTCGTTAGCGCTGAAACTGGTTACTATGGCCCATTTCTTCCAGCCTGCTTTCACATCAAAATGTCCGGTTTGCTCATTGTTAGCTGAAGCGAAGCGCGCAATCGCATTTCCTTTGATTAAGGGCTCTTCATTGCTGTCAGCAAACTCTGGCCTTAAAGTCTGAAAACTCATTACGCCCCCGATAGCATCGCTACCGTAAATTACAGAACCCGGGCCAAACAGAATTTCGGTGCTCTCTGTGGCAAACGGATCCAGGGAAATCACATTCTGGATGTTCCCGCTTCTGAAAATAGCGTTGTTCATCCTTACACCATCAATGGTATACAGCAGCCGGTTTGTGGCAAAGCCTCTAATCATAGGGCTTCCGCCACCCTGCTGGCTTTTCTGGATAAATACCTTTCCGGAAACCTCCAGCAAATCGGCCGCTGTTTGCGGGTTTTGCAACTGGATTTCCTCCGGGTTGATATTTACAACTTTTGAGGGAATATTGCCAGAACTTTGCCGCCACCTCGATGCTGAAACCACTACTTCATCAATACTCAATGCCCTGCGCTCCATTTCTATAATAAAAGAAGAAGCTTTAAGCTGCTCAAAATTGGTTTGCTTTGTTTTGTAGCCCAGCATCCTGACGACGATTTCCTTTGCGCCGGCAAATTCCGAGAGAATTGCTTTCCCTTCTTCATTAGTAGTGGCAAAGGCTTCAGGACTGCGGCTCATAAGTGTGGCATTCTCCAGGAGCTCGCCGGTTTCGCTGTCCTTCACTACTGCCTCCTGCGAAAGTAACCAAGCCGGCAAAAGAATAAGGAAAATAATTCCTATGATATTTTTCATAAAAATTCTTTTTTCAAAAATGATTTTGTGATAATTAAAATGTTGTATCCGTTATCAACTAGCAGTCGCTTAACGGCATGATAATTTGCCTGACAATCTTATAAAGATAAGTCAGTTACGCATGTTTCGTCTTTAAGATTGTTTGGAATAAAACAGCCATTGATATTGAATTAATCTGATAACAAATTATTTAGCCCCATTGCTCAACAATACGAGGTTTAATGAACCTGCATCGGGAATGTAGTTATACATTATGAAACCATAGTTGAGTTTGGTCTACAAAGTATTAATTCGATTACCAAATGACGTAATATGCCGATTATCAAAATGTTATTAAAACTGTTTTGTCAGAAATAAATCATTGATTTTCATATTATTAACCTACAAACGTAGAAGCATACGAACCGATTAAACTAAACTCATAGTTTTAAAGACGAAAAAGATAATGTTAGACAATAATCCATGGAGGCGGGGATTTCGGAGGAAAAGCAAAGAAATGATAATGATTGTAGTATATTGCAAATGAATTTGTTATGGTTTCTGTTGGATGGGGATTCCAAGAGAATGGTGCATCGTAGAAAAGTGAGTTCAGGTAATGCGACAGATGCTTTTGTTTTTTCCGGGTGTCTTCATTTCCGCCCATAATTTTATTTATCAAGCCGGAAAGTTGCCGGTTAAGCTTGGTTTCTTTATGGTCCCACCAACACCAATAATAAAGGGTGTCGCCAACTTGTTTTTTCTCCACGATGTCATACATCTCTCCCTGGAATTCGAACTCATAATCATGTTTCCAGTTAAGGTTTTCCTCAGCTTCTTTTTTTGTGAAGGTTAATAATTCCAGCTTGTCTTTTTCAATGCCGCTGATGATTTGCTTCTTGACCTCTTTTTTGATGGAGTATTTTTTGTGTTGCAGCCACATGTATGTGGAAAACAGCGGAACTGTTAACACAGAGATAAGCAATATGGCGGCAATTCGAGCTCTCAAAATTTTTTTAGATTTATTCGCGAAATTAACATTTTCACCTCTAATGTACTGATGAAAAAGATAAAAGTTCAATTTGAAGTGAAATCTTTATCTATCATGACAAGCCCGTGAAGTGTAATGAGAATTTGAATCCATTTCGGTTGCATTTCCAGCAAAGAAGTATTTTCATTGAACCGCATGAAATACTGTTTGTTTATTAATAGATGCCACGCTACGCTGTGAGCACAATTAAATAAATAAAAATAAATATTTATTTTTGTCGATATTTTATTGATTAGGAATTAAAAAAGCAAACCATGTTATTTGATCTGGATTTAATCAAAAAAGTTTATGAATTATTACCCCATCGCGTAAAGCAGGCACAATCGCTGTTGGGAAGACCCATGACTCTGAGTGAGAAGATACTTTATACGCATTTGTATGATTTTGATAATAAGCTGACCCAGGCGTATCAGCGGGGAAAAGATTATGTAAATTTTGCGCCCGACCGCGTGGCGATGCAGGATGCTACAGCCCAGATGGCGTTGTTGCAGTTTATGAATGCCGGAAAAGATAATACTGCCGTACCAACTACAGTGCATTGCGATCACCTGATACAGGCCGAAGTTGGCGCGGGCCCTGATCTTTCGCAGGCTATGAAATCCAATAATGAAGTATTTGACTTTTTACAGAACGTTTCCAATAAATATGGAATCGGCTTCTGGAAACCCGGCGCCGGTATTATTCACCAGGTAGTACTTGAAAACTATGCCTTCCCTGGCGGAATGATGATAGGAACAGACTCGCATACCCCCAATGCGGGTGGTTTAGGTATGGTAGCTATTGGTGTTGGCGGGGCTGATGCTGTGGATGTGATGGCCGGAATGCCCTGGGAGCTTAAGATGCCAAAACTAATCGGCGTTAAACTCACGGGCAAGCTCAGCGGATGGACAGCACCGAAAGATATCATTTTGAAAGTGGCTGGAGTCCTGACTGTAAAAGGGGGAACAGGCTCTATCGTGGAATATTTTGGTGAAGGCGCTGACAGCATTTCTGCCACCGGAAAGGGAACGATTTGCAATATGGGCGCTGAAATCGGGGCTACTACTTCATTGTTTGCTTATGATAACCGCATGGGAGCCTATTTAAGAGACACCAACCGGAGTGAGGTGGCCGATGAAGCGGACAAAATTATGCCGCACCTGCGCCCCGACCCGGATGTTTATGAGCATCCTGAAAAATATTATGATGAGTTGATTGAGATCAACCTTTCAGAACTCGAGCCGCACATAAACGGTCCATACACACCGGATGCAGCCTATCCGGTTTCAGAATTTGTGAAAATCGTAGAAGAAAAAGGTTATCCGAAAGAGTTGGAGGTAGGACTGATTGGAAGCTGTACCAATTCCTCATACGAAGACTTAACACGGGCTGCCAGCGTGGCGAAAGTAGCTGCTGATAAAAACATAAAAGCCAAATCGGAATACACCGTAACGCCGGGTTCGGAGCAGGTGAGATACACCGCCGAGCGTGACGGTTTGCTGAAAATCTTTGAAGATATCGGTGGTACAGTGCTGGCCAATGCCTGCGGACCATGTATCGGGCAGTGGAAGCGTCACAACCAGGACCCCGACAAGAAAAACTCCATTATCACCTCTTTCAACCGCAACTTTGCCAAGCGTAACGATGGGAATCCCAACACGCACGCTTTTGTTGGTTCGCCTGAAATTGTCACAGCGATGGCCATAGCAGGAGATTTGACCTTCAATCCGTTGACGGATACACTGACAAATGAGAATGGCGAAACCGTGAAGTTTGATGAACCGGTGGGTATAGAGACGCCCGAAAGAGGTTATGAAGTTAAAGACCCGGGCTATGTTCCGCCGGCTGAAAACAGTGAGGATATCAAAATTGATGTAAATCCCGATTCCGAACGCCTGCAACTGCTGGAACCTTTTGAGCCGTGGGACGGCAAGGACTTTAAAGGGCTGCACCTGCTGATCAAAGCCAAAGGAAAGTGCACAACCGACCACATCTCTATGGCTGGGCCGTGGCTGCGCTACCGTGGTCACCTCGACAATATTTCGGACAATTTGCTGATAGGAGCCGTAAATGAATTCAATGATGAGACGAACATGGTTAAAAACCAACTCACCGGAGAATATGACAAGGTGCCCGACGCAGC
>JBNJGK010000080.1:0-10556 GCA_051747665.1 Bacteroidota bacterium
GATAAAACCGATCCAGACGCGATAAAACCGATCCAGACGCGATAAATCCTGGTGAAACGCGATAAATCGCGTTTCTACGGTTGAAAATTTTTAATTTTCGGTAATAACGATATCCATGGGTATATCATTTTCATCTACTGGCACCTGCGGTGCCATCTGAAAACCAAAACAAACCCCTGCTTTATATGCGCGGGTATTTTTCAGCAATTTATCGTAATAGGCCTTTCCTCTGCCCAGCCTGTTGTTGAATTTATCAAAGGCCACACCCGGCACCAGAATCATATCGATTTGATTTGCATAGTCTAAGATTTTTCCAGCCGGCTCCAAAATGCCGTAGCGTTCTCCTTGAATTAGGGAATCTTCTCCGGTAAAAATTCGCAGCTCTAAATCATCGCCTTTCACAACCGGTAAAACAATGGTTTTAGAATCTGCCCATTTCTTTACAAAATCATGCGTATGTACCTCATCGCTCATAGACCAGTAAGCCATTACAACTTGACTATTCCGAAAAACCTCCAGAGATTCGATTTGCTTAAGAATCGATTTAGAACGGCGAACCTTTTCCTCATAAGGAACCTGTTTTTTAAGCGTGCGAATATGTTTGCGAAGAGCTTGCTTTTCTTCCTGAACCATGTTAGCTAATCCAATAAAAAACACCGGAATGTGTTTATAGAAAACACATTCCGGTGTATTAGTCTATTTATTTTATAGTTATTTGATACGGCAATCTGGCTTGCGTTCCCTGCATCTCAGAAAGTTCTTTCAGATATTCATAGTAAGAATAAAAAGGTCCGAGCTCTGATTTCATTTTTGCAGAGCTGTTTCTTCCGGTCAGTTCATCCATAATAGCTTGTACCGGGTCTTTCTTTTCAGGTATGCGCGTAACACGATAATCATCTTTCTCAATTTCAGCCATTTCTGCTGCTTTGCTCATCGCATAATTTAACCCGCCAAATTCATCAATTAAACCAATCCGCTTTGCATCAATTCCGCTCCATACGCGACCCTGGCCAATCTCATCCACTTCTTCCATGGTCATGTCGCGTCCTTCAGCAACTCTGGATGTAAAGACTTCATACGTATTTTCTACGCCTTTCTGCAATACTTCACGCTCATAATCAGTAAGTGGTCGGTTCACACTAACAAAACCGGCATTTTCGTTGGTTTTGACGTTATCAAAATCCAGCCCGATTTTATCGGTAAGCAAACCTTCCATATTTGGAATCACTCCAAAAACACCGATTGAACCTGTTAATGTAGTTGGATTGGCAATAATGGCATCGGCGCCTGCAGCGATGTAATATCCTCCTGAAGCGGCCAAATCGCCCATAGAAACAATAAACGGCTTTTCTTTTGCCGCGAGTACTGTTTCGCGCCAAATCACATCTGAGGCCAGGGCGCTTCCTCCCGGAGAGTTTACCCTGAAAACAATGGCTTTAATTGTCGTATCCTTGCGTGCCTTGCGCAAATGCTTAGCCGTAACATCGGAACTGATAGTCAACTCACTACCTTTTTCAGTCTGGATGCTTCCTTCAGCAAAAACTACGGCGATTTTATTTTTGGGAACGGTTTCCCTGAGCTCTTCTACTATCGCATCCTTGTAGCTGGTGAGTTTAACCAGCTCAGGTTTATCATCATCTTCGCGTTCTGACTTCTCTTTCAACAAATCCATCACCTCATCTTCATACAGCAAGAGATCGGCAAACCCCAGTTCTTTTGCATCGTCAGCGCTCTGTAGTAAAAGTTTATCAGCAATATTGTTGATTTCCGCCTTATCAAGGTTTCTGTCCCGGCCAATGTCACCCACTAACTTATCCCAGATAGACTGGACGTAGGTACGGGTTTGTTCTTTATTAGCCTCACTCATATGGTCCATCATAAAAGGCTCTACAGCGCTTTTAAATTTACCGTGACGGATGATCTGGGCTTCCACATCCAGTTTATCCAGCATATCCTTAAAAAACATGACTTCAGCATTAATGCCTTTAAACATCATATCTCCTTCAGGGTGCAAAATAACCGAGTCAGAAACACTGGCCATGTAATATCCGGTTTGTGAATAAAACTCAGAATAGCTTACAATAAACTTGCCGCTCTCCTTAAAATCAGCCAAAGCATCCCTGATTTCCTGTATTGTAGCCAGCCCGGCCTGAATACCACGGAGATCAAGAAAGATACCTTTAATATTTTCATCGTGCTTTGCCTTTTCTATATTTTCCAGAATATCAATCAAACCCATCGATTCATCCATAAAAGAAGAAAAACTGGCAAAATTAAAATCATTTACACCCCTGTCATTGATAGGGTAGTTTAGTTTGACGTGCAAAACAGAGTTTTCAGATACCAAAACAGTCTTTTTCTCTGCAAAAGAGAGGGATGCAGAAATAACACCAAATAATATCAGAATCATTACAATAAATGTAATTAAGAATCCCAGCGCCGAAGCAAACGTAAATTTGAAAAATTGTTTCATGATTTGTTTTTATGTAAGTTAATTAAACTCATTTTATTGCCCGAAATTACTAAAAATTCAAAAGGCAAAGCTGAAACCTAATCCGTAATTTTACGTAATTTCGATATAATTACGGCAAAATAACTATGAAAAATGCCTTTCCAATCATGTTATTAACATTGGAATGTGAATAAAAAGGCACATTCATCGATTTAGACCGGAAAATTTAAACCATATTTGTTGTTTAGATGGGATTTAAAACCAAAGCTTTGTACGTGATAAAGAAAGTGTTATTAAAATACATGCCTGACACTTCAGTTGCCAGAATTTTATTACTGGCGATATTATTGCTTTTTACAGACCAAAACTTGTATCCCTATTTTAATTATAAGCCCGTTTTCAAAGATTACCTGCGTGATACTCCTTTCAGAGAATATAATATTTATGAAGACACTACCCTTGTATGGCCTGAAATGATAAGCGCCGGCAAAAATCCGGCAAAAGACAGCTTATCTGTTAAACACGCAGCAAAGCTGCTTCCCGACCGATCTGTTTTTGAGGCCTTCTCTCAGGATAGCTCGAAAAAACAGGCTCAATGGGTATACAATGCGATGTTTCCTTTTAAACATGAAAAGGCTTTGCGCAGCTTGCTTGCAGAAAAAATACCCGCCGAAAACGAGGAGCATATAGCTTCTGCGAAAAGTGTCGATTCACTTGCATATTTGAATTTTGAGATTATGGGTGAAGGGAAACTGACTGAACAGCAAATGCATTCCTTTTTCCTTAGCAACAGTGACAGTGCCGGGATTTCGAGGCTTTCAGACAAAATACTTCTTTATATGCAGGAGTGCCGAGCTGAAGGCGTAAACCATGATATTGCCTTCATCCAGATGTGTCATGAAACCGGCTTTTTAAAGTATAATGGCGTGGTGAGCGCTGACCAAAATAACTTTTGCGGACTGGGAACAGTGAACAACGATACTCCCGGAGAATCTTTCAAAACCGCACGCGAGGGCATACGGGCCCACATTCAGCACCTGAAAGCATATGCCAGTCATGATACACTCAACAACGAACTCATAGACAACCGCTTTGACTTTGTTGAACGGGGCTCGGCAAAAGTTATAAGAGAGCTTACCGGAAAATGGGCTGCAGACCCTAAATATGACCGCAAACTTTTAGGCTTGATTATCAGGGCCGAGGATCACAATAATACTTCTTTGCTATAGCCGAATCCAGAATATATTTTCCTTTTTAAGCAGGGTGTTGTACTTTTGCCGCTTATAAAATGATAACCATAACGGCTATGGCAAAAGCAACTCTTTTATTAGGCAGTAACCGTGGTAACCGTACGATGATTGTGGAGCAAGCCATCCGGGAAATACGGCAAAAAGCGGGCAAGGTCAGCGCTTTCTCTTCACTATACGAAAGCGAACCCTGGGGTTTTGATGATAACATTCCTTTCATCAACCAGGTTGTTGTAATAGAAACTGCTTTATCGCCAAAGCATTTGCTCAGCTCCTTATTATCAATAGAAAACGAATTAGGCAGAGTGAGAAAAAATAGCGGAGTATACAGTCCCCGCCCCATTGACTTAGATATTTTGTTTTACGATGATTTAATCGTGAATGAAACTGACTTGCAGATACCGCATCCGCGCATGCAAAACCGGATGTTCACGTTGATGCCATTGATGGAAATCAGTCCGGATTTTATACACCCTGTGCTGAAAAAGCCTGTAAGCGAACTCAAAGACCAGTGTCCTGACCAATTGAGAGTAGATCGCTTATCAGAAACAAAATTAGAGTCAAAAGTCACGGCCGATGAAATATAATTTTATCGCCATTGAAGGAAATATCGGAGCCGGGAAGAGTACCCTTGCCGGGATGATTGCCGATAAGTACCAGGCTATGCTAATTAACGAAGGCTTTGAGGACAATTCCTTTTTGCCGAAATTTTATAAAGACCCTGAAAAGTATGCTTTTCCGCTGGAATTATCTTTTTTGGCCGAACGATATCAGCAATTGAAAGACAAACTGCAGGCCAAAGACTTGTTTTATCCGTTTGTTGTAGCAGATTACTTCATCGCCAAGTCACTGGTTTTTGCCAAAAAAACCCTTCCGGCCGATGAGTTTTCGCTTTACAGCCAGCTTTTCAATATCATCATTTCTTCACTCCCCCAACCGGACTTAATCGTATATCTATACCTGAAAACGGAAAAGCTACAGCAAAATATCAAAAAGCGGGGCCGGCCTTATGAGATGGGTATAGAAGATGATTACCTTGAGAAAATCCAATCCAGCTATTTTGAATATATGGCCCGCAGACAAGACCTCCGTATTTTAATTGTAGACACGAACAACATCGATTTTGTTGCCAATCCTCAGGACTATCAAAAGCTTGAAGAATTAATCTTTGAGAGTGAGTATGAGAAGGGGATTCACAGGATAATGCTTACTTAATCATAACGAAAACTTCATCATTTCCAGGAAACAAAGCCTATTAAAAAACCCCCTGCAAAGCAGGAGGTTTTTTGTGATTTGTTATTTATTTATGGGTTTTATTCAACTCCTGTGCGGGTATCCCACCACATTTGCTGACCCCAGAAATCATCTACGATGCCGTCACTCACTTTAGACCACTCTTCACTGTTCAGGTTTTTCTCATCATCCGGATAAGGATAACGGAAAGGCTGACGATTGTGATTTTCAGGACCATAGATAGATCCGGGCGCATCTTCCATCGGTGGGAAGTCAGTTCTGCGCTGTTCGGCCCAAAGCTCCTGGCCTTGCTTAAACATGGCAATCCACTTCTGCTTGCGGATTTTTGTCAGGTTATCACCACCCCACTCAACGTCAGGGTGCTCCATATAATCATCAATATCAGATATTCCATGCTCGCTCATAGAAGCTTCTATACCAGCCTCATAGGCATCCTGTGCGCCCATACCAACATTCCAGCCCTTCTGAGCAGCTTCCGCTTGAATAAAGAGCACTTCAGCATAACGCATATAAGGTGTAAATCCAGCAGGGTTTTCACGATAATAACTTCCGATGCGCGAAATTGTATCTGTAGAAATACTACCTTTAACCGCACCTTCAACCACACCTACATACTCCGTAGCAGCACCTTCAACAGGCTTAGCGTAAATCGGCAGTCTTGGGTCGGCAAGGTTGCGAAGTGTATCCACTAATGTTTTTGCCATTCCGTGGTCATCACGTTCTTCTAAATTCTCAGCCCAAGGCTCCTTGTAAGGAGCAGATCCTGGCCAGTAAAGGAAGGCATTATCATCATTGCTTTCCATAACAGGATATTTTCCGGGATCTCCAAGAACTTTTTCAATCTCTGCTTTTGCATCCGCAGGAGCTACTTCTGCCATCCTGTTAGCTACACGCAAATGCAGGGAGTTGCAAAACTTTTGCCATTTGCTGAAATCGCCACCAAAGAGAATGTCTCCTTCTCCAAGTTGCTCTGGATTGGCAGGATTTTCTGCCGTATTAAACATGTCATTAGCAGCTTCCAGTCTCGCCAATAAATCATAATAAATAGATTCCTGAGAATCATATGCTGGCGTATTTTCATTTTCCTCGGCCTGCAGTGCTTCAGAATAAGGGATGTCTTTCCACTGATCTGTAGCCATCTGCCAAAGGAATACTGAATACGTTTCAGCAACAGCTTGAGTCTTCACTTTTTCTTCTTCTTCTGCAATATTTTTCATTTTTTGCAGATCACTCAATATAATGTAGTAATCAGTCCAGGCAGTATTAACAACACCACCACGGTAGTCGTACAATGCTTCATCAATATATTGAATCTTGGTTATATGGCCTGAATAACTCAAATAGTTATTCATTCCCTGCCAATCATCGAAGAAATAGTCACCGCTATAACGAATAGAGTTGGCGAGGATATTGGTTGCAGGCACTTTGTCCGGGTTGTTGGGATCTACGTTCATTTCTTCCCAGTCGTCGGTGCAAGAATTGCCAACGAAAAGGAGTCCCAAAACAACGATAAAACTTAGGATATTTATTCTTTTCATAATTAATATTTTTCGCATTTATAAATTAATAACCGGTTGATTTAAAAGTTCACATTTACTTTGAATCCAATCGTTCTTGATGGGGGAAGCTGGAACTGTTCCAGACCCATACCTGAGTTTGTAGCACCAAAAGCAGTTTCAGGATCAATTACGATATCGTTTGATTCATGTGTCCACAGCAATGCCACATTACGGGCATAGGCAGAAAGAGTTACTTTTTGCAGGAATCCGGTTTGTTTTATAATAGATTCCGGTAATGTATACCCTAAGGTAATTTCCCTCAGTTTGATAAATGACCCATCAACAACACTGGGCTCCTTAATGTTATAGAAGTTTGTAAAGAAGCTTTGAGCTGCTACAGCAGTTTCATTAACCGATCCGTCAGCATTCACAAAATTTTCTGCTTCTGCTAAATTCCAGTTGTCTCCGGCAATCACACCATCTTCGCGAACTCCATTGGCAGCAGTCTGATCCAATATACCGGCATAGAGTCCGAACATTTTGGTAACAGTAAAGATATCACCGCCTTTGCGTCCATCAAACAGGATAGAAAGATTCAGGTTTTTGTAGCTGAATGTATTGCGCACACCACCTACCCAATCCGGGGTAACATTACCTAAAATTTGTGGATCAGGCGATCCTATTGGTACGCCATCTTCTACAAGAATATCTCCGTTGTCATCGCGTTCAAAGGCTGTACCTTTGATTACACCGAATGGTTCACCCGGACGAGCCTCTACAGTAACCTCACCCCATGATGAGTTAATCTGATAGGCTTCAAGGTCGCCATAAAGTTTGTTTACTATATTTTCATTCTTAGACCAGTTCACATTCACTGACCAGTTAAAACCACCCTGGTTCTTAACGATATCTCCATACAGCATCAATTCTACACCTTGATCCTGAATTTCACCGGCATTGATCCAGCGGCTTGTAAATCCGGAAGAAGGAGCAATATCAACAGGGATAATTTGGTCTGAAGTTACTTTGTCATAATAAGTAAGATCCAACCCTAAGCGGTTTTCAAAGAATTTCAATTCTGTACCTATTTCAATAGACTCTGTAATTTCAGGAGCTAATTCTGAGTTAGGCAAAGCCCTGTTAAAATAATACTGAGAAACACCATCAAATGCATTGGTTTGTGCCTGGAAAACACCGTAAAGCTGATACGGGTCCGTATCATTACCTACCTGTGCCCAACTTGCACGCAGTTTACCATAAGAAAATACTTTGTTGTCCATTTCAAAGGCATCCGTAAAAATAAAACCTAAGCTCACTGAAGGATACTGATAACTCCATTCGTCAGAAGGCAGCGTAGAGCTCCAGTCATTTCTAAAGGTAGCACCCAGGAATAGATAATCATTATAAGAAGCATTTAATTCCGTATAAAGACTGTATGTTTCCTTTTCACGCATAAGCATGTCCGTAGTGGCTCCACCACGCGCATTGCTGATAGTAAACAGGTTAGGCACAGTCAACTCATTTGCTTGCTGTAAGGTGTAGGTATAATCATAACGGCGGTAGTTTGTTCCCAAAACACCGTCAATACGGATACCTTCGGAAACTTCTCTGTCAAACTGGCCAAAAAAGTCAACGTTAGTTTCCTGGTTTGTGCGTTCATTTTGCCAGAAATCACCACCATTGTTTTTGTTAGAGTTAGACATATTATATGTCAATGACTTTCTTCTCTCATAATAGTAGTCTGTACCGGCACGGGCATTCAGGCTGGCCCAGTCTGTAAGTTTGTACTTCAGGTTAACATTACCGAAGATACGATCACGGTTACGCGAAGTGGTATTATTATAAACATTCCAGTATGGGTTGTCATGATAATAATAACTCCAGGTATAGGGTTTTCCGAATGGGTCCATAGTATCCCAATTCTCTTCCAGGTCTTCCATATTCACCTGGCGACCGAACCAACCCCCAATAGACTGCATTACGTTTTTCGCCGTATACCCCTGGTTTGGAAGGTTGTCACTACTATTTTTCGTGTAAGTACCATTCACCGATGCCGTCAAACGATCATGCAATTGCATGTCTCCGTTAAAGTTAATAGCTGTTTTCGAGAGGTCAGTATTCGGAATACTTCCTTCATTATCGGTGCGTGAGATTGATAAACGTCCTGAGGCTTTATCACCTGAAGCTGTAACAGCTAAATTGTGCTTTTGGGAAACCCCTGTTTCAAAAAAGTTTTCCACGTTATCCGGATTGGAAACCCATGGAGTAGCTTTATAGCGGTCAAATTCATCCGGGTTTGTGGTTACATTTCCATTAGCATCCAGCCAGGGGCTGTTAAACTGAGGTATTTCCAAGCCGATATCCAAACGAGGACCCCAGCTTTCATCAAAATAGTCAAATACACCTCCACCAGTTCCATTGTAATATGAAAAAGAATTGTTGACAGCAAACTCATTATACTCTTCAAGGTTATCCGTATTCACTCCGGCTCCACTGGCTACATATTCACTTCCGTTGATACCCTGACCATATTTATCCTGGTAATCAGGAAGGACGTAGATATCGCTAAAATCAGTAGTATAAGAATAACTTACACCTATTCCGGAAGTTGCACCGCGGCTGTCTTTTGTTGTAATTAAAACAACACCGTTGGCTGCACGGCTACCATAAAGCGCGGCAGCGTTAGCCCCTTTCAGCACGGATACACTCTCAATGTTATCCGAATCGATGTCCATGGCCGCATTACCAAAGTCAACAGCACCATACTGGCTTACTTCTGTAGAAGCGTTACTAATCGGTGTACCATCAACAATAAATAATGGCTGGTTATCCCCGAATGAGCTGTTTCCACGGATTGTGATACGTGAAGAAGAACCAACAGCGCCACTCGCATTGGTGATCTGCACACCTGCCACCTTACCAGAGAGTGAGCTAACGATATTGGATTCGTTGGTTTGGTTTAGATCATCTCCGGTCACATCCTGAACCGAATAACCAAGTGTTTTCTTATCGCGGGAAATACCCAGGGCGGTCACCACAACCCCTTCAATATCCATGACATCAGACTCAAGAGCTACATTAATAACATCCTGATCGCCGATTGCCACCTCTTTGGTGGCCATACCCACAAACTTAAACACTAAGGTTTCGGCTTGCTCATTGACGGTAAGGTTGTAATTCCCGTCAAGATCCGTAGTAGTACCTAAGGTTGTTCCCTTAACAACAACCTGCACACCCGGAATGGCTTGTCCGTCTTCGGCACTTGTTACCGTACCTGTGATTGTTCTTTGTGCTATCGCTGCATTAACCCCTAAAAAGGCCATGAGCGCAAGCAGAATCGTAAATTTTCTCATAGTTTAGATAGTTTTAGTTTAGTTTTTAGTTAAGCACTAACTTTTTATGATTTGATTATTCCTGCCTCAGAAGTCATAATCAGGCGCAATTTATAAAAAAATCTTAATCCAACAAGAAAAATTTAACAAAAAATAAATACGTATTTAACCCTATAATAATACCGCGTTTTACGTATGGGTTTCTATCCAATATATATGAAAAAATAAAATCCATATTTTTGCACATAATTCTGAGGCATCTATGAAGCCAGCGTAAGAATTTACCAATAATTCAGAAAAGCGTTTCTTTATGATGAATAAGCTTCTTACGGCTTAACACATTGCGAAATGCTAATACTGATAAACCATATGAAATTGAAAAAAAGAACAACAAACATAGAAATATACTCATGAAAGAAATCCATTCCCTGACTGAAACGCAGGATATTTTAGCCAAACAAAGAGGTGTTATGCTGTACTTTTACAGCGACCGTTGTGCACCGTGTATTAGTCTGCGCCCGAAAGTAACTGAACTAATCAACAATAAATTCCCTGAAATAGAGCTTGTATTTATCAACTCAGAAAAATATCCTGACATCCCCGCTCATTTCGGCGTATTCTCCAACCCGTCCATCATTCTGTTTATCGATCATCGCGAATATTTCCGAAATAGCAAATACATTTCTGAAGATCAACTGGCTGAACAAACGGATCGGCTCTATAAAATGGCTTTTGAGTAAGACGAATGGGGTAATTCGTTGATTTGTTGATT
>JBNJGK010000080.1:10656-12881 GCA_051747665.1 Bacteroidota bacterium
CAAATACATTTCTGAAGATCAACTGGCTGAACAAACGGATCGGCTCTATAAAATGGCTTTTGAGTAAGACGAATGGGGTAATTCGTTGATTTGTTGATTCGTTGATTTGTTGATTTGTTGATTGGTTGATTGGTTGCATGGTTTGCAAATCGTTTATCAGGTTCAGAAGTCAAAGATTAGTAATCCGAGACATTTACCCTACGAAATGTGGACGCTATCCAATGACCAGACGCTGACAGGTCTGTCGACGCTGTCAGGTCAAATTAGGAACTGAATGACCTTCCGGCTTTTTAGAGTGTTATTTCGTGTTGAAGAATGTGGTAGATTTTTCCCCTCATCCCTTACCCTTCCCGAAAAAGTCGGGACAGGTCTCCCCAGGGAGAAGGAGGCTAACTTATTACGAATCAACGTATTAACTACTCACAAATCAACCAATTAACAATTCACTAATGTTCTAATTCACCGGAGAACCAGGTCAAACTCTTTACTATCCCAAATCACCTACTTCTTCCTCAACTTCTGTTAATATCTCAAGACTTTTCACTAATCTTTTCATGGTGTTGTGGTCATCATAGAGCGGGCGGTCGATATCCAGGAATTCTACATAACGGCGGATAACTTCATGAGCTTTGGTAACTCCCTTACCAAATTTGTAGTCTCTGAAGTCGAGCGCTTGTGCGGCAGCCATAAACTCTATCCCCAATATACCATATGCGTTATCCATGATCTGGTTATTCTTTAAAGCTGTATTCATGCCCATAGACACAAAATCCTCCTGGTCGGCTGCCGCCGGAATGGACTGCACAGAAGCCGGAGCCGATAAAATACGCTGCTCCACTATCTGCATATCCGCGGTGTACTGGCTTAGCATCAACCCAGAAAACATGCCGGCTCCTTTCGTTAGGAAAGCAGGTAAACCTACGCTCAATGCCGGATTATTCAGGCGGTTCATGCGGCGCTCAGAAAGCACGCAAACCATCGTAATAGCCGCACCGGCCATATCCATCGGCAAGCTGACAGGGGTCCCCTGGAAATTGGCTCCGCTCATTTGCAGGTCTTCTTCCGGGAAGAAAATCGGGTTATCGCCCACTCCATTCAGCTCAATCTCCACCTGCGAACGGGCATAAGCCAACGCATCATAAGCCGCCCCGATAACCTGCGGCGTAGAACGCATCGAATAAGCATCCTGCACTTTACATTTAATGCGTTTGGCTTTCAAATCGCCGCCTTCTACAAGCTTTCCAATTGCTTTAGCGCTTCTTACGGCGCCCGAAAAGCCTCTGACTTCATGCAGCTTAGGAGTATACGGTCCCATATTGGCTTTGAGGGCTTCCAGCGACATCGCGGCTGCAATTTCGGCCTGCTTCAGGAAGTTCTCAGCATCGTGAATAAACAGAGCACTCATAGCTGTAAGCACATTCGAGCCATTTATGGCGGCCAGACCATCGCGGGCTTTAAGACCCGGAACAGCGATTCCGGCTTCATCCATAGCCTCCTTGCCGTCTTTTAGTTCACCATCGTACCAGGCTTTGCCCTCTCCCATCAGCAACAGCGCTATCTGCGACATGGGCGCCAGATCGCCCGAAGCGCCTACCGAGCCTTTTTCACAAACATAAGGTGTAACGCCTTTATTAAGCATGTCGACGTAAGTCTGAGTGATCTCCAGACGGTTTCCCGAGTTGCCGTGAGCATGCACATTAATGCGTCCCAGCATTGCGGCACGCACATGTTCTTCTGGCATAGCATCCCCAATTCCGGCAGCGTGGTTGTAAATCAGATATTTCTGAAATTCCTTTACCTGCTCATCGTTCAGCTCTACTTCAGAAAATTCTCCAATACCGGTGTTAACACCATACATGATTTCATGCTGTTCCATTTTCCGCTCAAGCATATCGCGGCAGGCATTAATCCGGGAAATCGCTTCAGGATGAAGTTCTACTTTTTCATGATGACGAGCCACTTTCACTACCTTTTCAATTGTAAGACCCGCACCATCAATTATAATAGCCATAGTTTTATTGTTTTTGTTAGAGTTTGCCTGTAAAAATAAATAATTACCGTGAATTATGAGTTGTGAATGGGGAATTGTTCATTTAGTTGATTGATTATTCATTTGTTAATCGTCATTAAATAGTAATTTATTGTAATTTGCTGCGCGTAATTGGTTGCCTGCCCCGTGAAATTGCGGAGCAATATTTCTACGGGGTAATTCATTGTAATTCATT
>JBNJGK010000081.1:0-12842 GCA_051747665.1 Bacteroidota bacterium
GAGTCGAATAAAGATGTGCTACATCTCATTCGCTACCCATTCAAACACATATTCATCTTTGAATTCAATTTCAAAGGCTTTTAAAAATGCCAGGTATTCCTCCCGAAAGGTTTTCTTTCTGTGATGTTCCTTTTGATTTTCGATGTATTTTATTACATCCGTCAATTGCGAATGACCATAGGAAAAAGCCCCGAAACCTTCCTGCCATTGGAAACGAAAAGGTGTGAAACGCTTTGATTTAATGAAATTGCCTGATGATTTCTTGATTTCACGAACTAAATCTGATAAACAGCAAGTGGGTTTCATTCCCATAAAGAAGTGTTTGTGGTTATGGGTGCCGTTAATAGAGAGCATTTTTTGGCCCTTGTTTTGGACGATGCCAGTGATGTATTTGTACATCTCTTCTTCCCATTTCGGTTTTGTAAAGCGAAGATTACCTGGATGTAGGTTTGTGAGTATGTATTAGCCATATTGCCACGTTTTTGTGAGAAAAATACGATAGAAATATGAATTGTACAAGCTCATAATTGTATGAATTGGTGCGACTCCTAACATAGTCGGGTGTGGGTGTATCAGAACTTTTTTCTATAAACATGTGATGCTGCTGGTATCAATACGGAAGTGAAATAAAGGTTGATTACAACATTTATATCCCATGGGATATAAATGTTTACAGAAAATAGGGGTTGTCTTAAGAGTGCCGACTCCAGCGGAGTTGTATTGATCGAACTACTGTAGACTTTTTGAAATCGCAACGCAAAATAAACAACACAAAAAAAGGCAGCCTTAATAAAGACTGCCTTTTTTATAATTTGATTGCTTGGCTGTAACTGGCATCAAGTCGTTAGAGTTACTATAGAAAACAAGGTTTGAAGGCCAGTAAGCAAGCGCTATTGTTTAAGCTAAATCAAAACGGTCGAGGTTCATCACTTTATCCCATGCCTGGATAAAATCGTTAATGAACTTTTCCTTACCGTCTGTTGCTGCATAAACTTCTGCAATGGCACGCAATTCTGAGTTTGAACCGAAAACAAGGTCAAAGCGTGTGCCTTTCCATTTTGGTTTACCCGATTTCACATCATATCCTTCAAACTCTTCCTCATCATCTGAGGTGGCTTTCCAGGTTGTGTTCATATCCAATAAATTCACAAAGAAATCATTGGTAAGCGTTCCCGGACGATCAGTAAGTACGCCGTGCTCTGATTGATCAAAGTTTGCGTTCAACACGCGCATTCCACCAACAAGCACTGTCATTTCCGGGGGAGTTAAGGTTAATAATTGAGATTTGTCAACCAGTAATTCCTCACCTTTCAGCGTATTGTTTTTGCCTTTATAATTTCTGAATCCATCAGCTTTCGGTTCAAGTGCTTCAAAAGAGTCTGCATCTGTTTGCTCTTCTGTGGCGTCAGTGCGGCCAGGTGCAAATGGAACTTTCACCTCATGTCCGGCGTCTTTGGCTGCTTTTTCTATAGCTGCTGAGCCTCCCAGTACAATCAAATCGGCGAGTGAAACCTTTTTATTTCCAGATTGCGCGTTGTTGAAATCCGCCTGAACCCTTTCAAGTTTTTCGAGCACTTTTTTAAGTTGTTGTGGATTATTCACTTCCCAGTCTTTTTGTGGGGCAAGGCGTATACGGGCACCGTTAGCGCCGCCTCGCTTGTCAGAGTCGCGGTATATCGAAGCTGCACCCCAGGCTGTGCTAACCAATTCAGGGATGGTTAAGCCTGTATCCAGAATTTTTTTCTTTAGCTCTTCAATATCCTGTTCATTAATCAGCTCATAATCGGCCTTTGGAACCGGGTCTTGCCATATGAGGTCTTCATTGGGCACATCAGGACCTAAATAACGCGAACGCGGCCCCATGTCGCGGTGTGTAAGCTTGAACCATGCCCGGGCAAAGGCATCTTCAAATTCTCTTGGGTTTTCATAAAAGCGGCGCGAAATTTTCTCGTAATCCGGATCATATTTTAACGATAAATCTGTTGTGAGCATAAACGGGGCATGCTTTTTATCCGGGTCATGGGCGTCAGGTACCGTATCTTTCATTGCACCATCTTTAGGCTTCCATTGCCATTTGCCACCCGGACTTTTTACGGGTTCGTATTCATGCTCTAATAAGTTTCTTAAAAACAGCATGCTCCATTTGGTGGGCGTTTGTGTCCATGTGCCTTCCAGTCCGCTGGTTATGGTGTCAGCACCTTTTCCTGTTCCATACTTGTTTTTCCAGCCTAAGCCTTGTTGCTCCATGGGGGCTGCTTCGGGATCGGCCTCCAGGTTGCTTTCCATGGCTGCACCGTGTACTTTTCCAAAAGAGTGTCCACCGGCAATCAGGGCAACGGTTTCTTCATCGTTCATAGCCATACGTGCAAAAGACTGACGGATATAGAATGCAGCTTCTTTTGGGTCGGGGTTTCCATCCGGGCCTTCAGGATTAACATAAATCAAACCCATATGGTCGGCAGCGAGAGGCCCTTCCAGCTTGCCTTTCTCATCATGGCGCTGGTTATCAAGCCATTCTTTTTCTGCACCCCAGTAAACGTCCTGCTCGGGTTCCCAGATGTCTTCACGACCACCACCAAAACCGAATGTCTTAAATCCCATCGATTCCAATGCAACGTTTCCGGCCAGGATCATCAGGTCGGCCCATGATAGTTTCTTTCCATATTTTTGTTTTACCGGCCACAGTAAACGGCGTGCCTTGTCGAGGTTGACATTGTCAGGCCAACTGTTTAGCGGGGCAAAACGCTGGTTTCCGGTAGCCCCACCGCCTCTGCCGTCAGAGATGCGGTATGTACCTGCACTGTGCCATGTCATACGGATAAACAAAGGGCCGTAATGCCCGAAGTCAGCAGGCCACCAATCCTGAGAATCCGTCATGAGTTTGTGAAGGTCTTTTTTTACGGCTTCTAAATCTAGTTTTTTGAACTCCTCAGCATAATCAAAAGACTCACCCATAGGATCTGCTTTAGAAGAATGCTGACGTAAAATGTTTAAATTGAGTTGATTTGGCCACCAGTCGCGGATTTGTGTGCCACCGCCGGCGCTGCCTTTAGGGTTAGCGCCACTCATGTGACCTGAAGATAAGTCTGATTGTTTCTTATGGTTCATTTTTTTTAAGTTTTGATTTTTATTCTTAAAATTAATCGTATTGCAAAAAAAATATGGTGCTTTCAGATAACGAATATCGTTATTTTTCAGAAGCTTTCGTGTTGTGGCTTATGTGTTTAAGCTTCTAATCTTTAAGCTATGATTGAAACAAGTTATGTTAAGCTTTGTTTAAAATAGATCTTTATCAAAAGCAAGTTACAGCAGGACTTTTTTTGAAACTCAGCTTTCAAAAATCAGGTGCCATCTACGTTAAAAGTAGTTAGTGTGTGCTGTTTTCAATTGATTTTTTTGCAATAAGAATGCAAGATCGCGATAAGACTTGCCAATAAAGTTTGCTTTCCTGTCATATCGGCACGCTGACTGCCGTCGGTATTAAAATTTCTGTAATTTTGCAAAAGTTTTGATTTTGAGTCTGGTTAATCCTGAATAAAATACTTGGTTGTCTATCTGTTGACTGATAAAACAGGCAGACACTGTTTTTCAGATGTCAGGCAAGATAATTTCCAAAACTGCTTGTCATGTTGCTGCGTGGTGCGGTAAGAGGAAAAGCCGCCAGCGCAGGTTAGCAAACGTGTGATAACAATTTCTGACAAAAAATAATAAATAGAACCTTAAACAGATGAAAATCTCCGGAAACTGGTTAAAGCAATATTTACCAATTAGTAAAAGCGCTGAAGAAATCAGCGAAATCCTCACAAATACAGGCCTTGAAGTAGAAGGCCTGGAGAAAGTGCAGACCGTAAAGGGAGGTCTGGATGGTGTTGTAGTAGGTGAAGTGTTGACTTGCGAAAAACACCCTGATGCTGACAAGCTTAGTGTAACTAAAGTAGATGTCGGCAGTGGCGAACCTGTACAGATTGTTTGCGGTGCACCCAATGTAGATGCAGGTCAAAAAGTGCCCGTGGCTACTATTGGCACCACGCTTTATCCTGGCGATAAGCCTTTTCAGATTAAAAAAGCGAAAATGCGCGGACAGGTTTCTGAAGGAATGATTTGCGCTGAAGATGAGCTCGGCCTGGGGAGCAACCATGATGGAATTATGGTGCTTGATAAAGAGGCACGCCCCGGAACACCGGCAAAGGACTATTTTAACATCGAAGAGGATTTTGTCTACGAAATAGGGCTTACACCTAACCGCACCGATGCGATGTCGCATATTGGCGTAGCCAGAGACCTGAAAGCGGCGGTTAATTTTCTCGAAGGCGAGAGTATGTCATTGGAAGTGCCTTCTGTAGAACACTTTAAAGTTGACAATGAAGATTTGCCTGTAAAAGTTGTTATTGAAGATCCAAAAGCTTGTCCCCGATATTCCGGGGTAACTGTTTCTGATATTAAGGTTGGAGAATCTCCGGATTGGTTGAAGAATCGATTAAATGCGATAGGAGTGAGGCCAATAAACAATCTTGTAGATATCAGCAATTATGTTTTGTTTGAAACCGGGCAGCCCCTGCACTTTTTTGATGCGGATGCCATTAAAGGAAATACAGTTCGCATAAAAAAGCTGTCTCAAAACACGCCTTTTGTTACCCTGGATGAAGTAGAGCGTAAATTGTCATCAGAGGATTTAATGATCTGTAATGATGAGGAACCCATGTGTATTGCAGGTGTTTTTGGCGGGATTTCCTCCGGGGTAACCCAAAAAACCAGGAATATCTTTATCGAAAGCGCTTATTTTGATGCGCCTGGCATCCGCAAAACATCAAAAAGACATGGACTGCAAACAGATGCTTCATTTAGGTTTGAGCGGGGTGCAGACCCTGAAATCACTATATATGCGCTAAAGCGAGCTGCATTGCTAATTAAGGAAATTGCCGGAGGTAAGGTTTCCAGTCAGATTGTGGATGAATATCCCCAAGTTCTTAAACCGGTAGAGGTAACCATATCTTATGAAAACATTCACAAGATTACCGGAACCCGGATACCGAAAGACTCGGTGAAAAAGATTTTAGAACTTTTGGAATTCAAATTACTGAGGGAGGAAGAAGCTTCTCTTACTGTAGAAGTACCTGCATACAGAGCAGATGTTACCAGACCGGCAGATGTTATTGAGGAAATCCTTCGCATATGGGGATACAATAACATTGATTTTTCTGAAAAAATAACTGCTTCGCTATCATACGTTGACCGGCCGGAGCCTGATCGTGTTCGGAATGTAATATCAGATATGCTCAGCAGTAACAGCTTTTATGAAATCATGAATAATTCACTTACTAAAGCTGCGTATGCAGAAAACGCTGAGTCTATTGATGAAAAAAGAGACGTGCGAATCCTGAACCCTTTAAGCTCAGAACTCAATGCGATGCGTCAATCGCTCCTTTACGGCGCTTTAGAATCGGTAGCTTACAATATGAACCGCCAGAACCATGATTTGAGGCTTTATGAGTTTGGCAAAGTATATGCTAAAGATGAGACCGCTCCTGCCTCAGATAAGGATTTAGCCGGATACGTTGAGGAGCAGCAACTTGCTCTTGTGATTGCCGGAAAAGACCATCCTGAGAGCTGGTATGTTCAGTCAGGTGTTTCTGACTTTTTTACCCTGAAAAAGTTTACTGTTCAGGTATTTGAACGTCTTGGTTATAATGCGGATTCTATTCAGGAAGAGGGTATATCTGGCGAACAGTTTAAAGAAGGGTTGAAATTGATTTCCAATGGAAAACCGCTTGCTTCATTAGGCGTGGTTGGAAGTAAATGGCTTCAGGATTTTGATATCAAACAGGAAGTATATTTTGCTGAGATTTACTGGGATGTTGTTTTAGATCAAATCACAAAGCATAAGGTTGTTTATGAGCCTGTTGCCCGTTTTCCGGAAGTTAAACGTGATTTAGCCTTGCTCTTGAATACTTCTGTGACTTTTGCTGAGATACAGAGTGTTGCAAAAAAATATGGAGGCAAATTGCTAAAATCTGTTAATCTTTTTGATGTTTACCAGGGAGAAAACATCGAAAAAGGCAAGAAATCGTATGCAGTGAGCTTTACGCTTCAAAATCCTGAAAAGACATTGAAAGACAAAGAGATAGATAAAACAATGCAAAAGCTCATCAAAGGGTTTGAAAAAGAAACGGGTGCAGAAATCCGAAAATAAGTTGGATTCTGAATAAGAAAAGGCACTAAATATTGTTTATCTTTACATTAAGATTAACTCATTAGCAAAGAAAACGCAATATAAACATGGAATTGCAATCAATAAAGCAAAGATTTGGAATAATCGGGAATTCCGCGGAGTTAGAGCGGGCTATTGACACAGCCAGGCAAGTAGCTCCAACGGATATTACTGTTTTAATTACCGGTGAAAGCGGTGTGGGAAAGGAAGTGTTTCCGCAGATTATCCATCATTTAAGCTCGCGGAAACACGGACCTTATATTGCGGTAAACTGCGGCGCTATTCCGGAAGGAACCATAGAATCTGAGCTTTTTGGACATGAAAAGGGATCCTTTACCGGCGCTACAGAATCCCGCAAAGGTTATTTTGAAGTGGTGAATGGTGGAACAATTTTTCTTGACGAAATAGCTGAGCTGCCACTCTCTACTCAGGTACGCTTGCTGCGCGTTTTGGAGTCTGGTGAGTTTATGCGCGTGGGATCTTCAAAAATGGTGAAAACGGATGTAAGGGTTGTAGCTGCAAGCAACGTAAATATGCAGGAAGCTATTGAAGAAGGGAAATTCAGACAGGATTTATTTTACCGCCTCAGCACAGTGCCTATTTATGTGCCGCCATTGAGGGAGCGTGGAGATGATATATTCTTGCTTTTCAGGAAGTTTTCTGCTGATTTTGCTGAAAAATACCGCATGCCGCCGTTGCGTCTGTCAGAAGAAGCAAAGGAGATTTTAAAAAAGTACCGTTGGCCCGGAAATGTAAGACAACTAAAAAACATCACCGAGCAAATTTCCATCATAGAAAAAGGGCGCGAAATCTCGGCGGATATACTTCGCAGGTACTTGCCGGAAGATTCTATGAGCCAGCTTCCCGTGCTTTATAATAAAAAGCAGGAACAGGAAACCATGTCTGATCGCGATTTGCTTTATAAGGTGTTGTTTGATATGAAAAAGGATATCAGCGATCTGAAACGCGTGGTTGTTGAAATAATGCGCGAGGGAGATGGTGTGCCGTCGAACCTGGGTAAGAATAATTCGCGGATTATCAGAGAGTATTATGAGAACTCAGATGATTATGATATTGGTCATAATTCTGAAGAAAATAATGCACGGAATAATGACAGTAATATTTCTTTGATGGAAAACCCTGATGAAGCGCAGCATATAGAAGATTCTGAAGTCGTGGAAGAATCCTTATCTTTGGAAAAGAAAGAAATTGATTTTATAAAAAAAGCATTGGAGAAGCACCAGGGCAAACGTAAAGATGCAGCGAAGGAACTGGGTATTTCAGAAAGAACGCTTTACCGGAAAATAAAGGAGTATAATATTAAATGAGGAGCTTAGGGTTTCTGCTTGTGCTGATAGCAACGGTGTTTTTAAAAGGATGCGGCGTGTACTCTTTTACGGGTGCATCCATTTCTCCGGAAATAAATTCGGTGCAGGTGAATCATTTTCCTAATGAATCTGATTTGGTTAATCCAACCTTGTCGCAGGAGTTTACAAATGCCCTGAAAGAAAAATTTTCTGCGCAAACCAATCTTGATGTATTGGACAACGATGGCGACTTGGTTTTTGAGGGGGCTATCAAAAAGTACACTACTGAGCCTGTGGCTATCCAGGGAGACCAGACTGCTGCGCTTAATCGTTTGTCTATAACCGTTTTTGTGAAGTTTACCAACAAAATAGAACCGGAGCAGAGTTTTGAAACCTCGTTCACCCAATACAGGGAGTATTCCAGTAACGAATCCCTTTCAGCAGTGGAGAGTGGACTAGTTGAAGAAATCAATGCCGATTTGGTAGAAGATATATTTAATAAATCTGTCGTAAACTGGTAAGGATATGATCAATAAGCAACTTTTAGAGAAGTACATTACGCATCCTGAAAACCTAAGCTTATCAACAATTCCTGATATGGAGAAGTTGGTTGAAACATTTCCGTACTTTCAGTCCGCACAGTTGCTTTACGTAAAAAACCTTCGTAAGGAACATAACATTCATTACAATCAACAGCTAAGGATAGCTGCAGCCTATGCCGGCGATCGCGCTATGCTTAAGCAATTGCTGGAACAGGATGCTGAAGAACCTGTTGCTGCGGGTGAATCAAATCAAACGATGAAACAGTCGGATGCTGCTTCAGAACTTTCTGCGGATAGCCTCGATAAGGAAACATCTTACCAGGATGCCGGCATTGGCAATGCTGAGCAAATGGATTCATCCACAGTATTTGAAAAAGAAACAAAGAAAGAACAAAGATCAGATGAGTCACAGGAAACAAGGTATTCTGCATTATCTGATCATCCTTCCGGGTCGGTAGCAGATAATCAGACTACCAAATTTACCGAAAGTGAAAATCAGTCTGAGAATACTCCTGAAACCCCTGCATCACGCAGGAAACGTGAGCTTGAACAGTTGAAGCGGGAAATGGATGAGCTCAAGAAGGAGCGGCAGACTATAGAACGGGTTATCAGAGAAGAAGAACAACGTAAGATGCAGCGCAGGGAAAAGTCTGCAAAGAAAGATATACCAGAGAGCACCGATGAAGAAAGCAGTAAAGCTGAAAGCACAGAACCTGCCTCTGAATCTAAAAAACCTAAGGCGCGATCATCTGCGGTGGAAAAACCCGTTCCAAATAAAGGAAGATACACAAAGGGTTCCCAAAGGAAATCAAAGCAAGAGTTAATAGACAGGTTTATCCGGGAAGAACCTTCAATAAAAAGAACGAACACGGTGTTTTATGATCCTACGGAAGCAGCACGCAAAAGCATACTGCAATCGGATGATTTAGCTACAGAAACCCTGGCCAGAATATATCTTAAACAAGGTAAAGTGCTGCAAGCCATTAAAATTTATGAAAAGCTTTCCTTGAAATTTCCGCAAAAAAGTGATTACTTTGCAAATCAAATTAAAGAAATTAAAAAAAACCAATAAATAAAAATTTACAATGGGAGCGTATATATTTGTATCTGTGTTGATTCTGGTGGTTTGTGTGCTTTTAGGGTTAGTGGTTCTAGTGCAGAACTCTAAAGGTGGCGGGCTTTCCTCAACGTTTGCCGGCCAAAACCAGTACATGGGCGTAAGAAAAACTGCTGATTTTCTTGAAAAAGCAACCTGGACGTTGGCGATTGTTTTGTTAGTGCTTAGTTTATCAACAATTTTTGTTATTCCCCGCAATACAGGGCAAACACAGCAAAACAGTGAAATGCAGGAAATGATTGAAAACACTGAGCCTGCCGATTTCCAGGAACCACCGCAGTCGGAGCAAATTCCACAATCGCAGGAGCCAGCTCAAACTCCACAGAACGAATTACCCGAAGGCGAGTAATCCTGATTACGAAAAAGATTGAAAAATGTCAGAATGTCACGTGCGTTCTGACATTTTTTATGTATGCTTTGCAATAACAGCATAACCTGTCATATTATTTCTGAACCTGTTTTTTGTGGGGCACGGTTGTATTTTTTAAAACTATCAGTAAAACAGTACAATATGAAAAGTTATGTAAGCTTGCCATAAAATGCGTGCCGGCTTTGGCACAAAATGTGTCAGGGGAGAAAGTGAAATTTGAAACGAATATTAATTATCAAATAAAATTAAATCCTAAAAATTATGGCAAAGGACATTAAATTTGACATAGAAGCACGCAACATGCTCAAAGAGGGTGTGGATAAGCTTGCTGACGCTGTGAAAGTGACACTCGGCCCCAAAGGCCGCAATGTTGTACTCGGAAAATCATTCGGCGCACCTCAGATCACCAAAGATGGTGTAACAGTTGCAAAAGAGATTGAACTGGAAGATACTATTGAGAATATGGGCGCTCAGATGGTGAAGGAAGTTGCTTCAAAAACAGGTGATGACGCCGGTGATGGAACCACTACCGCTACCGTACTTGCCCAGGAAATTGTGAATGTAGGGCTGAAAAACGTTACCGCCGGAGCTAATCCGATGGACCTGAAGCGCGGAATCGAAAAAGCCGTTTTTGAAGTTGTTAAAAACCTGAAATCACAATCTAAAACCATTGGTGATGATGCTCAGAAAATTGAGCAGGTTGCAGCAATTTCTTCCAACAACGACAGCACTATCGGTAAACTCATCGCCGAGGCTATGTCTAAAGTGACCAGCGATGGCGTAATTACGGTGGAAGAATCTAAAGGAATTGAAACTTACGTTGATACGGTTGAAGGGATGCAATTTGACCGCGGATACATCTCCCCTTACTTTATAACCGACTCAGAGAAGATGCAGACGGTTTTTGAAAATCCGTATATCCTGCTTTATGACAAGAAGATTTCTGTGATTAAAGACCTGATGCCAGTATTAGAGCCTATCGTACAGCAAGGTCACCCATTAGTAATTGTTGCAGAAGATGTGGCTGATGAAGCGCTTACTACGTTAGTGCTCAACAAACTCAGAAACCCATCGTTTAAAGTAGCTGCCGTTAAGGCTCCTGGATTTGGTGACCGTCGTAAGGCGATGCTTGAAGATATCGCTGTCCTGACGGGCGGAACGGTTGTTTCTGAAGAAAAAGGCATGAAGCTCGAAAATGTAACAATGGATATGCTGGGTCGCACAGAAAAAGTTACTATCGATAAGGAAAACACTACTCTTGTTAATGGCTCAGGAGCCAAAGAGAACATTGATGCACGCGTATCACAAATCAAATCAGAAATAGAAGCTTCTACCTCTGATTATGATAAAGAAAAGCTCCAGGAGCGCATGGCCAAGCTCGTTGGTGGTGTTGCTGTACTTTATGTAGGTGCTGCCAGTGAGATGGAGATGAAAGAGAAGAAAGACCGCGTGGATGATGCGCTGAGCGCTACACGTGCCGCTGTTGAAGAAGGTATTGTGCCAGGTGGCGGAGTAGCATATCTCAGAGCGGTTACGGCTTTAGAGAGCTTTAAAGGCGATAATGAAGATGAAAACCTGGGTATCCTTATTGTAAAGAAAGCACTGGAGTATCCGCTTCGTCAGATTGTGAAGAATGCCGGCGGAGAAGGATCTGTAGTGGTTCAGAAAATTTATGAAGGTAAAGAAGACTTCGGATTTAATGCTCGCACGGAAAAGTATGAGAACCTCTATGAAACCGGCGTAATTGACCCGACTAAAGTAGCCAGAATTGCACTTGAAAATGCAGCTTCTATTGCAGGAATGTTGCTGACAACAGAATGCCTGGTTGCCGACATCAAAGATGAAAACGACAACGCCGGTGGCGGAATGCCAGCAGGCGGCATGGGCGGCGGAATGCCCGGTATGATGTAATACCGGTTAAAACCACCCAAAATTATTGACCCCTTTCTGAAACTTCAGGAAGGGGTTTCTTGTTTGGAGTATAAATTTTTCTTTGATGCCATAATCTTCTTACCCAGTGCTCGTAGGTTTCTTCATACGGGCTTTTAATATAATGTATACTCCGTCCGGTCTTGTCAGCAAATTCCTTGAGTATCTCAGAGGATGAATTTTCTTGTTCTATGTTTTGTTTGTAATAGATTGAGATTCATTTTTTTGAATGCATTTTGGCTAAGCATTTGCAATTATTTGTCCGAAGAATCCGGGTTTTCTTTTGTGTTTTTCCATCTTCCTGCCTCTTTGAGAGCTTTGGTAATGATCCATTCCAATTGGCCGTTGGTGCTGCGGAATTCATCCGCAGCCCATTTTTCCACCTCTTTCATCTTTTCTTCTTCTACCCGAAGCACAAATTTCTTCTTAGCCATAAATGGGTTTTACTGGTTTAGGGTGCCTGCATTAATCACTGGGTGGGCAGACTCATCAGAACAAAGAACCACCATCAGGTTGCTGACCATTGCCGCTTTGCTGTCTTCATCCAGTTGGATATTATCTTTTCCCTCGAAGCTTTTAAGCGCCATGTCCACCATGCCAACAGCGCCGTCAACAATTTTTTCGCGTGCTGCAATGATAGCCGTAGCCTGCTGACGCCTCAGCATTGCCCCTGCGATTTCTTCAGAATAAGCGATGTAGTTGATGCGTGCTTCTATTACATTGATTCCGGCCAGCTCCAAACGTTCAGAAACCTCTTCTTCAAGCTCCTTGTTAATTTGTTCTCCTCCTGACCGTAAAGTCAACTCAGCATCCTCGTCTTCAAAATTGTCGTAGGGATACACACCGGCTAGTTTTCTTAAAGCAGCCTCGCTTTGTACCAGGACAAAATGCTGAAAATCATCCACTTGAAAAGCTGATTTAAAAGTGTCTTCAACCTTCCAGACCAATACCAGACCTATTTTGATTGGGTTTCCTACTTTATCGTTGACCTTAATGGGGTCGCTGTCGAAATTCCGGGCACGTAAAGAAATTCTTTGTTTTGTGAAAAACGGATTAACCCAGAAGAATCCGTAACGTTTTATGGTGCCGCTGTAAGACCCAAACAGGACAAGGACCGAGGACTCGTTAGGGTTAACAATAACAAACCCAATAGCCAGGAAAATAATAACAGGAATGACTATCAGAAATAGTAAATTATGGGTTAGAATAATTCCCAGGACTGTTCCGGCAAGTAAAATTAATTCAATGGTTAACATCAGATAACCATTGATGGCTTGATAAGTTTTTTCTTGTTCCATGATATGTGGTTTTAAAATGATATTAAAATGATATCACAAATATATCATATAATTTTAGTAAAGGCAAGGAG
>JBNJGK010000082.1:0-12766 GCA_051747665.1 Bacteroidota bacterium
TCGTCGATTTTAGAAACACTTTCGCTAATACCCGCAATCTTTTTAACAATAACTCTTTCAAAAAAATTCATTTTATCAAACCTGAATTCCCCTCCCATGACTTTCGACGAAATAGCCTGGTTTCTCAGCACTTCCGGATAAGCATTGTTAAACTGGTTCTCAGCTTCTTCTTCATGCATGCAGCAGAGAAACAGCCCCAGTCGTTTCTCCAGCAGTTCGGGAATGTTTTTCTGATAATAATCCTTCAGGCGTTTTTGAATTTGTCCGGCATGAATGGAGCCTCCCAGTATTACTTGCTCAAAATGGCTGAGATCGAATTTTGGGTTGTTCTTCAGGTTAAAGAGTTGGGCCTTTTCCTGTCCGAGGTTTTGCTGTATTTGCCGGGCCACCTTTTCGGTAGTCCCGTGTTTGGATGCATAAACGATAGCTGTACGCATGACTTGGAATTTTAATGGTTAAACTGATAAATGATTCCTGTTTTAATATAGCTGGTACCCGGGATTTCCATGGAACTTTGATTATAAAAATCCGAGTAGGTTTGGGAGCCACGATAGCCGTCAACTCTTATTCCCAGAGCATCCCCATTTCCAAAATGGAAGGGAAAAAACTCCACACCAAAGGTTAAGCCGTTAGAAAACTTGTCGTGACTATAATCCGGCAAAGTAGGGTTGTCGTCTTGAACGTTAAGCATGTTATACTGTGCAACAAAACCGAGTTTAACAGATAAAAGATTTTCATTTTGCCGGCTGCTGAATAGCCGTAAGTTATAGGTTACCGGCAGATTCAGTTGCGATACCCCGATTTTTCTCTCTCCGTTGAATCCATTGAGGTCATCATTATAGGAGAAAGTTTGGCTATTGTGGATAAAATCGATTCCTGCCTCTATGGCATTTTTCCGGAAGGATTCTGTGGCATGAACCCCTGCGTAAAACCCAGGATTAGTAGCGCCGCTAAATGCATCGACAGGCACATCCGACGCAATAGCTTCCATATCCGTGTTTTCGGTGATGCCTCCTTTCGCATAGCCACCTTCCAGGCGTAATTGGGGATTAAGTCCGCTGTTTGGATTTGCTGTTTCCAGGGTTGATGTACATCCCCAGATAAGCAGCAAACTGATTAGACCGATTAAGTGAATTTGTTTTTTCATATTTTCTGTTTTTTGATTTCGCAAGCAAAGAAAAGCCGGAACGCTAAATGAGGCGACTCACTTTCTTGTGTAGAGGTCTCATTTCACAGGAAAAGAGGGCTCAATTTTTTGAGACGCGGTTAGGTGGCTGCTAATTAAGTAATTAATTGCAATTCATAGTAATTTGTTGTGATGGGTTGTATAGTTCAGGCGATATCGCGGATAATGCGCCCGCCTGAACGGATCGACATTCGGCACGAACAGGGGTGCTATTCTCATGAGTCTATCACCTTCATTCATTCGGGTGAATCTGAAAGCACGAATTTATCCATACAGGGCGCTTCAGCGTCTTTTGAATGAACTTAAATCATACAAACATAAGAACCTCCAAACCTTAAACACTCTTCATATACTCCCCGGGCGTTACTCCTGTGAGGTTTTTGAAAACCCTGTTGAAAGTGGCTTTGGAGTTGAAACCGCATTCATAAGCTATTCCCATTAAGGTAAGATTTGCTGAATCCTTTTGGCTGCAACGACTTTTAAACTCCTCCGTGCGATAACGATTCACGAAATCAAAGAAGGACCGGTTAAGATGGGTGTTCAGTATTTTGGAAAGGTATTCAGAGGTGACATCCATCTGATCACTTAATTTGGCCAGATTCAGTTCCGGATCAAGAAAAGGCTTTTGTTCCATCATATGCTCCAGGAGGCAATGAATAAACTGTTCTTCGCGGCTGGGAGTGGTTTGTTTTTGCTCTTCCTGTTTGGCCAGAGCTTGCTCCAGGTTAAGGTTGATTTTTTGGGTTTCAAAGATATTGCCTTGCCTGAGGCCAAAAAAGCCCAGGAAAACAATGTAAATCGCGCCCAACGTAAAACTGGCCAGTTGCAGTGCTCCAAAGGATGCCACAGGAACAAAAAAGTCGATAATATAGATTGTATTGATGATGCCATAAACTACCATGGCAGCTTTCAGCAGGATTTTAAGCCACGACAGGTCGATGTTTTCTATATCCGAAAAATAGGTTTTGATCTTCCGGGTATAGCGCCGCAGCATCATCAGGCCCCATGAAAAGTAGCCGAGTGTGGAAATGGCAATGGCCACTACAAAAACCTTGTAAAAGATTTTGTCTGTTACTGCACCTTCAGTAATCATCTCAATGCGTGATTGGGCCGGAAGCGTGTAAAAGTTGAGCCATAGCTCGATTATCATAGCCAGAAAAGGCACAAAATGCAAAAGGTAAACCGGTTTAAACCGGAAATTCTGATCTGTTAGTGATTTTATGTAAAACCAAAGTGCCGGGCCGTGTAGCAGAATAAACGGTGGGGCAGTGTTGATAAAAAAAGGATATGGAAAACCTTGCGTCCGGTTGTAAAACTCTATGTAGCTTAAAGCGAAATTGATGGCATAAAGCAGAAAAAAACTACCCAGGATATTATCAGACAAGCTCTTTTGCTTTTGTGAGAAAAGGAGTGCCGCCAGAAACAAGGCCTCAAAAAAACCAATAATGAGTATGGCTTCCATTGTGTTAAACTATTATTTACGGGTGTAAAGATAGGGAAAACGGCAAAAATATACGGAGCAGCTTTCCAGGATAACTATTCGCTTTCGACTTCTGATATACCCAGAATAAAGCCCGTTTTCCCTCTTTGGTTTTTTAGGTTAACACAAGTGTTGCCAGAGGAAAAAGTCTCACATGTATTGTAGATGCCATTTAGATGAATTTAGGTGGAATGACCTCTTTAGGATATGCCAGGTCATAACTGAACAAAGACAATCGCTTCAGAAAACCAGCCAACGAAGCTATTCATTCATTTTTTTCATTGCATCAGCCTGTAAATGTTATGGCAGCTTACTATGCAGTACAACGGGAGTTCCCTCATGTGTGGAAGGCAATTTTTATTATTGAGTTCAGTTTAACAAGTTCGTATGTTTCTAAGTTTATGGGTTAATAGATTGGACATCTACAATTTTAATAAGATTCTGACAAAGGGCATATTACAGCATTGAGTAAAAAAGTTGATACTTTATAAACCAAACTCATTATTGTTTCATAAAAAACAAACATTATATATCACAGGATATGCTTTTTAAACTCTCTAATTTATATTTTTGCTAAAAAGTAAAGCTCATGGATATCCTGTTTATTTGCGGTATTTTCATGTCGTTTTTTATTGCTTTCCTGCTACTTACAAAGCGCAATAAAGCATTAAGCGATAAGATTCTGGCCACCTGGATAACGGTCATTGGCATCCATCTTCTGAGCTATTACCTTTATCACCTGGGATTTTGGGACAGACATCCTCACATGACTGGGGTAACAGCGCCTTTTCCCTTACTGCATGGGCCTTTGCTATACCTTTACACACTCTACTCTCTGCGTTCCGACAGGCACATCAGAAAAATCGATTACCTCCATTTTGCCCCTTTCATTTTGGCCTATCTCTATATGACTCCCTTCTTTTTCTTTTATACCGCTAAAGAAAAAATAATGGTCGATAATGGCGAACTACCCGATTATTCTGTATTTATGTCGTTATTGCTTGTCGGTTTTATAATCTCCGGAATCACCTACCCTATCCTTTCTTACATGCTCACCATCAAACATAAACAAAAAATCGACAATCATTTTTCTTTTGAAGAAGGCATTAACCTGAATTGGTTACGTACAAGCATTTGGGGAATCGGAATTATTTTTTTGTCCGTATTAGTGATTACTGTCCTGCGCGAGCTTGCCGGGGTGGTTTTCCCGTTTAATGCCGACTTTATCTTCTATACGCTGATAATCCTTTTCATTTTTTACGTGGGCTATTTTGGCATCCGGCATCAGGATATGTTTACCCACAATGAAAATAACACTGGCAATGGGTATATACAACCGCCGGCACAAATGAAATATCAACGGTCCGGACTAAAACCTGATGCCCTGAATCAGCATCATCAGAAACTGCTGGAATTCATGGAAACAAAAAAACCTTATCTGGAACCAAAGCTGACCCTATCCGGACTGGCAAAACAATTGGAGATATCCTCCAACCAGCTCTCCCAGGTTATCAACCAGAAAGAGCAAGCTAATTTTCACGATTTTGTTAATCGCTATCGCATCGAAGAGTTTATTTCCAGGGCCAGCCAAAACAAAAATTTCAGCTTGTTAGCCCATGCACTGGATTCCGGCTTTAATTCCAAATCATCATTCAATAGTGTATTCAAAAAACTAAAAGGCATGCCTCCCTCAGAGTTTATCGCCAAAAACAACTGAAAAGCTGAAAAACGCTCTCTCCAAACCCGATTTTCCTGCTTTTTCATTTCCTGGCTTAATTCACTGTATATAAGCTTTTTGCACGTCCAATCCTGTAAGTTTGCACCTGTCGGTTGTCTCATATCATAGGACTGGACGATCGGCATGATAGCATTGGTTTCTTTTGTCGCAGAATTTTTCATCAAAAAAGTAAAACCAATGAAAACGACAGAACAAAAACCAACCATCATCAAAAGCTACAAAAGTCCATTTACTTTTTATGCTTTGTCGATTGCTATCCCGTGGGGCTTATGGTTCCTGGCAGGATACTTCAGTCACATGGAACCACAGACCGCCTCACTGAAATGGGCTGCCGGACTGATTAGCTTTGCCGGCTTACTGGCGCCGGTTATCATCGCCTTTAGCTATATTTTACCGGATAAGCAACTGCGAAAGGACTTTCTGGGGCGATTCTTCAATTTTAAATCCATCAGAGGAGAATATATCCTTGTAACCTTTTTCCTGATGCTGTTGAGCATCCTGACTGCGCAGGCTGTATCGCTATTATTTGGCTACAGTGCGGAGCAGTTTGCATTGCGCGGCTCATACACCTTCACATCAGCTCTGTTTCCGGTGTGGTTCATACTGGTTATAGCGCCCTTGCTGGAAGAGCTGGCCTGGCATTCCTATGGTACTGACAGCCTTCTGTCACGATTCAACCTGTTCACAGCCTCGCTGTTATTTGCCATTTTCTGGGGATTCTGGCACTTTCCACTGTCATTTATCAAGGATTATTACCACAGCAACCTGGTTGAATCCGGCCTAATCTATTCCATCAACTTCGTCGTGAGCCTGATTCCATTTGTGCTGATAATGAATTGGTTGTATTACAAAACACATCGGAATATTTCAATTACTATCATCTTTCACATCACGGCCGGGTTTTTCAATGAAATTTTTGCCACCCATCCTATGAGTAAAGTCATACAGACCGGTCTTCTTCTGCTGCTCTCTGTATACCTGGTAATCAAAGATAAAGAACTGTTTTTTCAAAAAGTCAAGTAATCAAAATATTATAAAACAAATAAAAAATCAAAACCATGAAAAAAGTAATCATATTTATAACAGCAATTCTTCTTTTAGGCGGAACGCTCAATGCCCAAACCATAAAGCAAAACATCAGAGGCGAAGTCATCGATGCCCAAACCCGGCAACCCCTTCCTTATGCAAGCATAATTGTACTTGATTCAGAACCTTTTATAGGCACTACCAGCAATGATGACGGAAATTTTGTCCTGGAAAATATTCCGGTAGGCAGGCACAGTATTCGTGTTAGTATGGTCGGATATGAGACTTTTGTCGCCAATGAAGTACTTATAAGCGCCGGTCACAATCCAAAAATCAGCACGCGGCTCGAACCCAAAACGCATGAGCTGGAAGAAGTAGTTGTAAGTGTTCGCAAGGATGAAGCGCTTAATACCATGACGACCTTAAGCAGCCGGCAGTTTACGGTTGAAGAAACCCAACGCTACGCAGGTGGCATGAACGACCCGGCGCGCCTGGCTTCATCATTTGCCGGTGTGGCGAACCCTTCGGTAAGCAGCAACGGAATCTCCGTAAGGGGAAACAGCCCCAATGGTTTGCTCTGGCAGGTTGAAGGCGTGGAAGTTCCAAACCCCAATCACTTTGCTAACCTTACAGTAACGGGCGGTGGTTTGCTGACAGCTATCAGCAATCAGATGATGGGAAACAGCGACTTTCTCACGGGCGCTTTTCCGGCTCAATATGGCAATGCCACCTCCGGCGTTTTCGATATCAAATTGCGGAAAGGCAGCAATATTGAAAGACGATATACGCTGAAAGCAGGATTGATAGGTGTAGACTTCGCCACGGAAGGACCTTTTGTGAAAGGAAAAGAGGCTTCCTACCTGATAAATTACAGGAACTCCACCATGGCACTGCTTGCTCCTATTCTGCCTGACAATACCGGGATTCTGAAATACCAGGATCTGGCTTTTAAAACCCATTTCCCTACTCAAAAAGCAGGAACCTTTACTTTATGGGGAATCTCGGCGCTCGACGGACAGGAAATGGAAGCCGCCGACAGCTCCGACTGGGAAATGGATGCCGATCGCGACAACTCCGAAACCAATCTCTACATGTTTGCTACCGGGTTAAACCATTCCATCAGCCTGGGGTCTAAAACTTACCTGCAATCAAAACTGGCGGCTACCGGAAATGGCTTATCGCATCAGGAAAAACGCGTGGGGTATGACAATACATCATTGCCTCAGTCGGATGTAAACAACAACTCATGGCGCTTTACCGGCCAAAACAGTCTGAACCACAGCTTTTCAAAAAAACACAGCAACCGTAGCGGGCTGAAGTACAGCCTGATGGGATATGAGGTTGATATCCTGCAATCACAAAACGAAGGAGAACAGCCCGAAACTCTGGCCTCTGAGCAAGGGAATTCAGGCCTGATGCAGTTTTATTCCCAATCAAAAATCCATTTTGGGAAAAAGTTTACCCTGAATGCCGGTCTTCATGCCCAGTGGTTTCTGCTGAACGATGATGTTTCTATAGAACCGCGGGCCGGACTCAAATACCGGATTAACGCCTCGCAAAGTGTCGCCATGGCTTATGGAAGACACAGCCGTATCGAAAATCTGCCGGTATATTTCGTGAAGCAAGACGGCTCTTATTCCAACAAATCGCTTGATTTAATGAAATCCTCGCATTATGTGCTGTCCTATAACCTGAAAATGAATGACTACCTGCGTTTGACAGTTGAGCCTTACTACCAAAAGCTTAAGGATGTGCCTGTTGCTCCCGGCTCCCATGTTTCCACACTTAATTTTGAAGAAGAATTGTTCTTTAAGCATGCTCTTGTCAATGATGGTAGTGGTTATAATGTAGGACTGGACATGACCCTGGAGCGATTCCTTCATGATGGGTTTTACTATCTGATTACGGCCTCTGTTTTTGATTCAAAATACACTGCAGCAGATGGCGTTGAGCGCAATACCCGCTTCAACCGCAATTACGTAATCAATGCCCTGGCCGGAAAAGAATGGCAGGTGGGTAAAGACGACAACAACCTGCTGAGTGCCAACATACGCCTAAACTACATGGGCGGAAACCGCCGGGAAGCTATCAATAAAGCAGCCTCTCTGGCCGCAAAGGAAGTTATTTACGAGGAAACGCCCGGTAATAAAGCGTTTGATGAGCAATTTGATGATCAGCCCATTGTCTCTTTTACGATGTCCTACCGCATCAATAAAGCCACCCATGCCTCGGTGTGGTCGCTGCAGGTGTTGAATGCGCTGAGCGTTGAGGAATATGAGCGTGATTTCTATAATCTGAAAACCGGACTAATGGATACCCGCTATTCCGGAATTATGATTCCTGAGCTGAGTTACAAAATTGAATTTTAAAAGAGAAAAAGCTCCACAAAAAACGTTGCCACTCCAGCGTTTTTTGTGGGGTTTTGCTTTTAAGGCTTTACTCTACTAACCACTTCTTTCATTAACTCCCAGGTGGATGCAAATCATGCAACAGATGTGTTGGATTTTGTATTTCAGAAACCCATTTACGTTAAATATTTATCCTACTTTACAATTCTGATAATAATCTTTCGGGTGTTTTTGAATTTGTGCGGCATAAATGGAGCCGCCCGGTATTACCTGTTCAAAATGGCTGAGTTCAAATTTTGAATTCTTTTTCAGGAAGAAGCGTTGCACTTTGTCTTCGCCAATACTTTCCTGTATTTTCAGGGCTACTTTTTCGGTAGTCCCCTGGTTTGATGCATAAACGATAGCTGTTTGCATGACTATGAATTGATTCATCATTATTGCTTCTTACTTCCATGATGTTTTAAAGATAACATCGAAACCTGAATTACGGTTTTGGTTGATGGCCTGCAAAAACCATGAACGAAAAATCTGGTATTCGAGGCTGACCTTCGCGGGTTTGATTGTCTTTTCCTTTTTGTCAAAATCAAATGTTTGCTGATATGAAAGATACAAATCGTCTGTAATATATTTACCGATTTTCACACTCCCTGATTTCCATGTCCTGCCTCCTCCGAATTCAATAACATCAAGACCTGTAGATTTTTGCAGTGATCCTTTTACCAAATTGGAAATCTGCCCGATAGCCATTGAAGCACCCAGCTCTGTAGCGCTCTGATCAACAGAACCCCGCTCCCGTGAGGTTAGCTGATTTGTGGACTTCCCAAATATGATATAGGAAAGGGCTTCCCGCTCTTCTATCCGCGAGTCATCAAGATAAAACACGAAATTTGGTTGCCTGCTGCGTCCGGTGATATGCATTGAAATCGTGTGTAATTCCCTGTCCTCGTCCCGGAAATCATATTCAATTTCAAAATCAACCTTCGGATCGATCGTTTTCCCTCCGGTAAAAGTTATGCTCCCTCTTTCAAATTCAAACTTCTTCCCATGATACTTAAGATATCCACGGTTTATATTCAATGTCCCAAAAAGGTCGATCAATTCATCCTGCTTGATTGCTTTCAGATCTCCCTGGAGCTCAAAATTCATATCCTTGCCTCGAATCCATGTATTTCCGGGTATTTTCAGGTCAAAAGTGCCTCTGAGGTTCTCATAAAAGTTATACTCCCCTGCCTCCCGGGCTTCCACTGTCAAGGTGTCTTGCTGCTCCAAAACTTGTGTTTCCTTCTCCTTAAGCGCTTCTGCCAATAAAGGAGGGTTTGGGTTGTCAGACTTTACAGAGAACTGAGAAAGCAATGCATCGGCATTGATCATAGAACGAACAACTTTTACATTGCCTTTGATGACCGGCTCTTCCATTGTACCTTCCAGCACTATGTCGGGACTTATTGTGGCATTATAGCTTTCGGACCTGACCGCTTGAAAATCCATTCCCCGGATATTTAACCGTGCCTCATGTTCTGTATCAGATTGTGCTGTCTTAAGCTCAAGAGAACCATCGCCCTTCAGGTATCCATCTCCTGAATTCAGGCTTAATTCATCTAAAAACACCTTCTGCTCAGAAAAACGGCTCGTTAATGTAATGTCTTTATAATTCACTCCTAAATCCTCGTAACTAAACCTGCCGTTTTTCAAGCCAATGTTTCCATCAAAATGCGGCTCCCCCAGGTTGTTTGAAACGCTTACATCTGCTGACAACTCGCCGTTCATCTGCATTCCTGAATTTATCAGGAATGAATTAAACATCTCAACATCAAGCGCTTCAAGGAAGATATTTGCTTGAATGGATGTGTTTTTATCCGGCATCGAGAACGTATCTGCGAGCGAAACATGCAACGGCATCATGGCATCAAACCTCATTGCCGTTCCGTCATTTGTTTCCACATCACCCTCAAAAAACAGGGAGTCAGCAGCATAACCAAAGCGGGTAATGATATTACTCAGTTCTATGCTGTCCATTGCAGGCCGGTTAATATTCAAATTCCCATCAATAAGTGGCTCTTCTGCTGTTCCTTTAAGAGAAAGGTTTCCATTTAGCTTTCCCCGTATATCCGTTTCTATGCCTGCGATATCCTTTAGTCCTGCAAAGTCAATATTTTTAAACTTCATTTCCAGGTTTTCATTTCCCCTGAAAGCGTAAGTCCCGTGGATATTCAGACTTTGCTCTCCCGAGCTAAAGGACAGATTATTAATCACTACGGAATCTTCTGCCATGACCACATAAGCCGAATCACTGCCACTCTTCCAATGGTTTTCCCACGCATTAAGCTCGAATTCATTTAAATGAATTGCTATGTTTTTTTTCATGGCTATTCTGCTGTCTAAAAACAACGATAATGAATCATGCTTCTGCAGATTAATGCGGCTATCAATTTGGTTGGATTTGTACAAAGCCTCCACATGAAGCTTATCGAAAACATTGGAATCCACCGTTAAGACTTCTGCAATGAAATCAGTTTGTGCGGACAGAAGGGAATCCCCAAACAAAAAGTCTCCTTCGCCATTAAGCGCATCCACTGAGATCGTGTCGTACAGCAAGTTGGCTAAATCATATCGAAGGTTTATGTCTAATGAATCCTTGGGTCCGCTGAGGTTTCCATCCACAATTCCCGAAAAGGAAATATCCGGTTGATCGATTGCTTTCATTAAAGGGGCAATGTCTTTGGCTTCTAACCTGAAGCTCAATTGATTTGCATGATCAATATCTCCATTTCCATCAGCGCTGAATGAAACAAAAGGCGTATCCAGGTGCAGGCCACTGAGTTCATAATGCTGATTATTATATGAGACATTGGCATCCATTGAATTGACAGGAGACCCTAAAAAACTGGACTGATAAATATTCAGCGCTGTTTCTGAAACCATACTATCTATCTTTTTCCCCTTTCCCTTTGTTTTTATCTTCAGATTAAGGTCTGAATAAAGCGCATTATTATTAGTAAGCTTAGAAAGGTCCACTTCCTGCAACAAAGCCTCCGCATCGTACTGGATATCATCAAAAACATCTTTCAGCCGGAAATCTGAAGCCACTTTCCCAAACCAGGTATTCGCCTTTAAATCGCCGTTAATATTCGCTACATCTTTATCTATATGAAAGACAAGATCATTCAGCTCATAGTCCTCATATTGCACATCGCCAAATTTCCCCTGTGCATTTATGCTGTTTTCTTTATAATCCGTTCCGCTGCCTTTTATGCTGACATCTCCGTTAACCATAGACTTTAATTCCGGGTTCCCGGTCCAGTAAGCCCCATCGATGCTGTCAACCGTCATATTCAGATCGAAGTGTGGCGTGTTGTCTTGCATGTTAAACCATCCTGCTATATCTATCTTCTGTATCCCTTCTTCCACGGATAAGGATATGTTGTTTCTTGTGGATGTGTTTTGTAATTCCAATTGAACATAAGGTTTGCCATACAATTCGAGATCAGGCATCCAGGGCTTAAACTCATTAATATCCAGGGGTGAGATATTCAAGGTTCCTTGTGATGCCATCAAACTATCAGGCGTAAGCGTTCCCTGGCTCTCTACATACGTTGTGGCAAACTTAAGCCGGAAATTATCCCATGTCAGCCCGTCTTCAGTTTGGTTAAACAATCCCGTCATCGATTCCACTTCCAGGTTTGGAGAGTGGCTTTCCGCATAAAACTGATTTAGTTCTGCCGAAACAGCATCTTCAGAATACTGAAATCCCACGATAAGTTTTAAACTCAGACGTGAAGGGATGCTTGCCGTATCTAACGCAACAATGTTGGCATTCAGGCTGTCAAGGTCCAGTTTATCCACGCTTATTTTCCATGCGAAGGTTTCGGAGGTGTCAGGCTTTTGTTCTTCTTCCGTGGCAAGCAAGAGGTCCTGGAAATTCCATGTCGAATCTTTTTGCTGAGACGTATTCACCTTCAGATTTTTCAGATGAATGAGGTCCACTTTCACTTCTTTTTTCAGCAAATGAGACAAAGAATAGCTGACCTGTAGCCTTTGTAAAGAGAGCAATAAGCTGTCTTTCTGATGCACTTCAATATTATTGAGAGAAAATGTTGAGAAAATGCTTCCTTCGATATGTGCAATCGTAACTTCTCCGTTTATGGCCTCACTGCCTTTTGAAGATATAGTAGAAGCAAGAAAACCATTCAGCGCCCCGAAGTTCACTAAAAACAACAGGAGCACGAGCAAGAACAAAATTCCTGCTAAGCTCATTCCCACTATTTTCCCTATTTTCTTTATATACTTCATTCTTTACAAAATACGATTAAAATGCGTGACCTATGGAAACAAAAAACTGCACCCGAAAGTGGTCTTCAAAAACAGGCGTTGCAAAGTCGAACCGTACCGGACCAATGGGCGTGTTTATCCTTAATCCCAAACCTGCATCATATCGCAGATTCTGAAGATCATAATTAAGAGCATCAGCCCAAACATTTCCTGCATCCATGAAAGCAACTCCTGAAAAGATATCATATAGAGGAAAACGCATCTCCAGGCTTCCTTCCATCATGCTATTTCCACCGATTAATTCTCCCTCTTCATTCTTTGGCGATATTTGATGCCTGCCCCAGCCACGCAGCGAAGAGGCGCCTCCTATCAAAAAGCGGTCTTCAATCGGCGATTCATCTCCCGTAAACGGTTTGATAAATCCGGCATTTAATCTGCCTGCCAATATCCAATCCTTATCCAGCGGAAAGTAGCGGATGATTCCGATTTCACTTTTGTAATAGTCATATGCTGACTGCATTCCGATACCCATGAGCGTGAAATTGCCATTAATTTTCCAACCTTTCGAGGGCGAGAAAGGATTATCCGTTGTGTTGGTGTTAATCCCAACTGTAATCCCGGATTTATCGCGAATATCATTACGGATATCTCCTGAAATAGAATCAATTTGAGTCTTGTCGTCCAGAAAGTTCCGTTCCAGTGAATACCTGACATATCCG
>JBNJGK010000083.1:0-12334 GCA_051747665.1 Bacteroidota bacterium
ATTAAACCAAAATTCTTATAAATTATGAAACGATTACAGAAACTCAAAATCCTCATTCCTCCTCCGAGGTGGAGGTTGCCTGTGACAATTCTTGTCGGGATATTTGTGGGATTGGGCATCTATACCATTCGCATAAGCAACGCGGCAAGCTATTTATCCGACGACCCTAAAGCCTGTATCAACTGCCATGTGATGAACCCCCAGTATCTTAGCTGGCAGCACAGTTCGCATCGCGAAGTGGCGCATTGCAACGATTGTCATGTACCACAGGACAATGTAGTTGATAAATACTACTTTAAGGCTATGGATGGACTATACCATTCCAGTGTGTTTACAATGCGGGCTGAGCCTCAGGTTATCCAAATCAAAGATGCAGGAAAGCGGGTAGTGCAGCAAAACTGCATCCGCTGTCATACTGAACTGCTTGAAGATGCAGATATGAATACCATCAACAATGAATTCAGCCATTACCGCACTGACAGGGCGTGCTGGGATTGCCACCGCAATGTGCCGCACGGTCGGGTCAACAGCCTGTCGGCAACACCTAACGGAATTGTGCCAAAACACAAAGACCCTGTTCCAAAGTGGCTGAGAAATTTTTTACCTGAAAACGAAAACCAATAAAAACAAACAATTATGAGTTCAACAGAAAAGAAACGAAAGCCCTGGGTAAATTGGGTGCTATTTTTTGCCACAGTAGTGGTTGTATTCTTATTAGGCCTTTTGGCTTCATCTATAACGCAAAGAAGAGCAGAGAAAGATTACGTTTATAAACCAATGGTGGAGGTAAGCGAATACGAGCCCCGTAACGAAGTCTGGGGTAAAAATTTTCCGCGCGAATATCAGTCTTATTTGCAAACCAAAGACACCAGCTTCAAGAGCAAGCATGGCGGCAGCGCTATGATTGACATGCTTGAAGAGGGTCCTGAATTAGTAGTCCTGTGGGCCGGTTATGGTTTTTCAAAAGATTATAACCAGGGACGCGGACATTATTATGCTGTAGATGATGTTGTGAATACGCTTCGTACGGGTGCTCCCACCAAAGAAGAAGCCGGGCCGATGCCGGCTACCTGCTGGACCTGCAAGTCTCCGGATGTGCCGCGTCTGATGAATGAAATCGGCGTGAAAGAGTTCTACGATGGCCCCTGGAAAGAACATGGCGCAGAAATTCATAATGGCATCGGATGTGCTGATTGCCATGACCCGAAAGATATGAGCCTGCGCATCACGCGCCCGGCGCTTATAGAAGCTTATGAGCGGCGGGGCGATGATATCTCTGAGGCCAGCCACCAGGAAATGCGTTCGCTGGTGTGCGCGCAATGCCACGTAGAATACTACTTCAAAAAAGATTTGCCGGATGCCGAAGGCGTTCCTTATCTTACTTTTCCGTGGGATGACGGTATGAACGTGGATGAAGTGGAGGAATACTATGATAAAGCTGATTTTAGTGACTGGACTCACAAACTTAGCAAAGCGCCTATGCTGAAGGCTCAGCATCCGGACTACGAAGTGTATAAATCGGGTATTCATGCAAAGCGTGGCGTTTCCTGTGCTGACTGCCACATGCCTTACAAGTCTGAAGGCGGCCAAAAGTTTACAGACCATCATGTGCAGAGCCCGCTGAACAACATTTCCAACTCTTGCCAGGTTTGTCACCGCGAAGAAACAAAAGACCTGATCAGGGATGTTTATGAGCGTCAGGATAAACTCAAGGAAAACAGAGTAAAACTGGAAGAATTGCTTGTACATGCTCACGTTGAAGCGGCTAAAGCCTGGGAGCTGGGCGCTACGGAGGACCAAATGGAAGATGCACTTATGGATATCCGCCATGCTCAATGGCGCTGGGATTATGCTGCAGCTACACACGGTGGCTCGTTCCATGCTCCCGTAGAAATGGGAAGGATTATCTCAAGCGGACTGATTAAAGCACAGGATGCCAGGCTGAAATTATCTCGTATTCTGGCTGATCTTGGCCATAACCAACCGGTGCCGTATCCGGATATCGCTACAAAAGCAAAAGCACAGGAATACATTGGCTTAAATATGGATAAACTGAATAAGGAGAAACAAGAATTCCTTAATGAACTTTATCCTGAGTGGGTTAAACAAGCCGAAGAACGCGAGGAATCGTGGGGCGTGGAATATTACTAAAGCAACTTCACTTTCATAAACAAACTAAATTTACACAAAGCAGCGGGTTTCATGTTCAGAGGCCCGCTGTTTGTGTATTTACTCCATCAGAAAAGAAATCATTAAAATGTGTATTTTTGCATCGGGAAATAACAATTAGGCGATATGTCTTCAACAACAAAAGAATGTGTAATACACAGCGGTGTAGTTAAAGAAGTAGAAGCTGACAGAGTATGGGTAAATATTGTTTCAATGTCGGCATGTGCATCTTGTCATGCAAAAGGTTTATGCAACATGTCTGATATTCAGGAAAAACTCATAGAAGCTGAAAAGCCTTCAGGAGTTAAGCTAAAGCCCGGAGAGCACGTGACATTGGAAATGGAGGAAAAGTTGGGTTCCAAAGCGGTTTTGCTGGGATATTTTTATCCGTTTTTACTGGTGCTGTTGTCTCTGATCATACTTACTTCTTCCGGCGTGGGTGAGGGCCTGAGCGCTGTAATCGCTTTGTTGTTGTTAGTGCCATACTATGGTATCCTTTATTATACCAAAGACCGTCTTAAAAAAAATTTTGCCTTCCGGATTAGGTAATATGATATTTATTAAATGCTTTTCAAAATCTACTTCGCATCAATTGACTTGTTGGAAAAGTGCATTCATTCAATTTGAATTTTAAATCTTATGAAGATATTCACTCGTTTTCTTGATAAACTGTTTTTTGCAGCCGGCGTTTTGTTGTTTCTGCAGTTGCCGAATTTTGTAGACCACTATACTCAGCGCTTCGGCGGTTATTATGATGCTAAAGTAGAGCAGTTAGGAGCTTATCAAAACATTGCCGACAAACATTTTGACGGGGACTTGGAAAAAATGGCTCAGAATTTCTCTGAGGAAGATAACAATGACGCCATTAAGGAAACGGGTGCTGAAATGCAAAAGCAGGCAGAGGAAGTAGACAGGCTAAGCGAGGGAAAAGTGATTTTGGAAGACGGAACACTCCTTAGGAAAGTGTTTTATATTTTGTTTAAGCCCAATATGAAAGTGTTAAGCGGAACCTTTAACAATTATGTTCCCGGTACGCCATTCACGACAGAGGCACTTATTTCAGGTTTGGCCGGCGGTCTGGTTTTTACAGGATTATTCAACTTGCTGATGCAAAGCAGATATGTATTCAGGAGAAAAATACAAAAACCGTAGTATAAGTTTTTATTATAATATTAAACCATTTAGGGTTGGAAAGTGTCTATATGGCTGTGTAATTTTTTCAGATGATTATTGAAAACAACACGAAACATTATAAAAAATTAACTGTTAAATAGTTCGAAATAATAAATTTTAGTGTATGAAAAGAATTACTTTACTGATGAGTGTTGTGTTTTTGATTGGGACGATGGCTATGAGCCAGGAAGACTCTTTCAAAGTCACAAAAGTTACAAAGGCCGCTTACTTTGATAAGTCTGAACCTTTGCGTGATGTTGAACCTGTGGAGCCGGGCGAAAGAGACCGCTCATGGAAAGATGGTAAAATTGAAAATAAGTTCATCGAGCCTTATTCTTACGACGAAGACGGCGAAGATATTGTAGACCCTGTAGTTCAGCGTGCTCAAGGCCGTTCTCAGGGCAGGGGCCCTATCCAAAACTGGCAGGGCATGGGCAACCTCAACGGCGTTTATCCTCCGGATACGGATGGTGATGTTGGGCCAGACCACTATTTCCAGATGATTAACCTTTCTTTCACCATTTATGACAAAGAAGGAAATACGATTTATGGTCCTGCCGACAATTCCACGTTGTGGGATGGGTTTATCGGTCCATGGACAGGCACCAATGACGGCGACCCTATCATTACTTATGATGAAATTGCGGATCGCTGGGTAGCTACGCAATTTGCAGTTAACACGTCTAACGGAGTCGATTACGAATTGGTGGCTGTAAGTGTTACATCTGATCCTACCGGCGAATATTACCGCTATGCTTTTGAATATGATGATTTCAACGACTACCCAAAAGTATCGGTATGGCCTGATGCTTACGTAACTACTTATAATATGTTTGCCGGTACATTCGCTGGAGCAGGTGTAGCCGCATTTGACCGTGAAGCTATGCTGGAGGGAGACCCTGAAGCAGAACAGCAGTTTTTCCAACTGTCAGATAGTTATTACGGCGTATTGCCTGCAGAATTCGATGGCACACCTCCTCCGGAAGGCTCGCCCGCTTACCTTACCCACATGAAACGTTTCGGATCCAGAGGGATTCATGTTTTCGAATTTACGATTGATTGGGATGACCCGTCAAACTCGTCGGTAGACCTGACCCAGACACTCGATCCCGGTAGTTACAGCACTTTCTCAATAGATGGAGGTGTGCCGCAACCCGGAACGGATCAGGTGCTTGATGACTTTATAGGCCAGGCGATGTATCGCCTTCAGTACCGGAACTTCGGCGATTATGAAGCTATGGTAATGAATCATGGTGTGGCTGTGAGTAGTGTTCATGCTTTGCGCTGGTATGAGCTTCGTAAAGAGAGCGAAGATGGCTGGGAAATCCATCAACAATCTACTTTTGCTCCCGATGATGGACTGCACCGCTGGATGGGTTCTATTGCCATGAATGGCAACGGAGATATTGCTTTAGGCTATTCGGTTTCTGATGATGAAGATGTATACCCTTCTGTTCGCTACACCGGTAGAACTGCGGATGCCCCTTTAGGTGAAATGAATATGGGTGAACTGGAACTGGTAGCCGGTACCGGCTCTCAAACATCTATCAACCGTTGGGGAGACTATGCTTCTATGACGGTAGACCCATCAGATGATGAAACGTTTTGGTTTACAACAGAATATATTACATCCGGATGGAAAACAAGGATTGCTTCCTTTGATTTTGCACCAATTGGCGATCCTACGGTAAATGCCGGCCCGGATACGATAATTTGCAGTGAAAGCTTGTACAATACGTCACCGGCAACGGCTGAAAATGCAAGCGAATATCTTTGGACCACCGACGGTGATGGTAATTTTGTTCCTACTGATGACCAGTTGGAAGTAAATTATCTGAGAGGTGATCAGGATATTGAAAACGGAGGCGCATGGCTGTACGTTACAGCTTTTGGTTATGAAACAGGCCTGGAAGCTCAGGACTCGCTATATCTTACTATCATGAGCGATCCTACGGTAAATGCTGGTCCGGATACCACCATTTGTCAGGATGGGACTTACATTGCTGATCCTGAGGTGGAAAATGCTTCCGAAATTCTCTGGGTTACCAACGGTGATGGTTCTTTTGACGACCCAACAATTGCCAATGCAACTTATACACCCGGTGAAGAGGATATTGCAAACGGAGAAGTAGAGTTGAACGTATCAGTGATTCCCATTTCTCCCTGTGAAAGCACAGATGAAGATCAGCTTGTGATTACTTTTGAAATTTGCGATGACATCAATGATATTGAAGACGTGGAATCCATTTCAGTTTACCCGAACCCTTCAGAAGGCATTATTAACCTGGCGCTCGAGGGAGTGAAATCTCAGAGAGCTACAGTTACTGTTGTGAATACAGCAGGAACTAAAGTCTATGAAAAGCAAATAAAAGTTCGCGGAGAACGGGTAGATCATCAAATCGATATTAATAATCAGCCTGAAGGAGTTTATCTTGTAAAAACGAAAGTAAATAACGAAACAATAACACGTAAAGTTGTTGTAAGATAAACGTTTCAAGTTGAAAGAAACATTCTTATTATCTCTATATGAAAAAGCCGGGTTCTGCCCGGTTTTTTTATGAAATCCATTCTAAATTACTGATGCTTACCTAATTTATAAAGATTCCAAATTGAATAAACAATACTTTGTAAATCAATATTTTATCAAAACAATTCATTTTCTTTCCAAATAGCAACTTTTGTAATATATTCAAAATCAAAATTATACGACGCCTTTTCCAACCTTTGAACGTGTTTATAACTTTATTTTTTGTTCTTACATTTGTCCAGCAATAAATTCATTAATTCCAAAATATTTGGATTAATCAAAAAGGAATTATAGTGGATACAATAATTATTTACGCAGTAATATCGTTGGCTGGAATCGGAACATTGGCAGCCCTTATCTTGTATTTTGTAGCCCAGAAGTTTAAAGTGATAGAAGACCCCAGGATTGATGAGGTTGAAGAGGCTTTGCCTGCCGCCAACTGCGGAGGTTGTGGTTACGCCGGATGTCGTGCTTTTGCTGAAGCTATCGTTAGGAATGAGTCGCTCGAAGGCATGAACTGCCCGGTGGGTGGCGCTGATCTTATGAAGGAGATTGGCGATCTGTTGGGTCTGGAAGCCGATGAGGCAGAGGAAATCATTGCGGTAGTGCGTTGTAACGGTTCTAAACACCATGCTCCTCAAAAAGTAGAATACGAAGGGCTGACATCTTGTGCTTTTGCTCATGCACTGTCGTCAGGCGAAAGCGGATGTCCTAACGGTTGCCTGGGATTGGGTGATTGCGTGGAGTCATGTGACTTCGATGCCATCCATATGAACCCTGAAACCGGTTTGCCTGATGTTAATAACAAATGCGTAGCCTGTGGTGCATGTGTGGATGCTTGTCCGCGCGATATAATTGAGCTTCGCCCGAGAGGCAAAAAAGAAAAGAGAGTACATGTTTCTTGTGTTAACACTGAAAAAGGCGGCCCGGCTAAAAAGAATTGCTCTGTAGCCTGTATCGGCTGTGGGCTCTGCGTTACGGCATGTCCGTTTAATGCAATAACGATGGAGAACAATTTAGCCTACATCGATCCGCAGAAATGCAAGCTTTGCAGGCTTTGTGTTCCTATCTGCCCCACAGGAGCAATACAGGAAGAAAACTTCCCTGAAATGACAGAGAAGTTGGCCGAAAAAGCCAAAGAAAACCTCGAAAAGCAAAAGACCAAAAAGAAAGAAGCCGCCAAAGCAGCAGCAGAAAAGAAGAAAGCCGCAAAAGCGGCAGCACCGGCCGGTGATTCTGCTCAATCAAAACCTAAGGCGAAAGATACCGATGCTCCTGCTAAAGATACTAACAAGCCTGATGATAAGTCCGCTGAGAATAACAATGAAAACTAAGACAAAAAACTAAAAGGACTATGAAAGGATTAAAAACATTTACGATGGGTGGAGTTCACCCTCCGGAATATAAAATATCAGCCGACGTACCTATTAAAGTATTACCTGTGCCTAAAACGGTGTCTATACCGATAGCGCAAAATCTGGGAGCGCCCTCCAAGGCAATCGTTAAGCGAGGCGATCAGGTGAAAACCGGTCAGCTTATCGCGAAAGGAGAAGCCTTTATTTCAGCTAATGTGCACTCTTCCGTTTCCGGGAAAGTGAAGAAGGTTGACGATATCATGGATGCCTCAGGATACAAGCGCCCTGCGGTCATCATTGATACGGAAGGCGATGAATGGATGGAAGATATTGATACAAGTCCGGAACTGAAAAAAGACATTACCGCCGATACACAGCAGATTATCGATAAGCTCAAGGAAAAAGGCATCGTAGGGATGGGTGGCGCAACGTTTCCATCGCATGTAAAACTGATGGTTCCCGAAGGGAAGACCGCGGAATACCTAATCATTAATGGAGTGGAATGTGAGCCTTATCTTACGGCCGACCATCGCGTGATGCTTGAGCGTACCGATGAACTATTAATAGGCGTGGAAATACTAAAACGGGGACTTGGAGTAAAAAAAGCCATAATTGGGGTTGAGGATAACAAGCCGGATGCTATTGAAAAGCTAACGGAAGCAGCCCAAAACCATCAGGATATTGAAGTGCAGGCGCTGAAAGTAAAATATCCGCAAGGGGGCGAAAAACAGTTGATAAAAGCCCTTTTGGGCAGGGAAGTTCCTTCCGGGAAATTGCCGATTGAAGTAGGTTGTGTTGTAAACAACGTTGGCACAGCATTGGCCGTTTACGAGGCGGTTCAGAAAAACAAGCCATTAATCAACCGGGTAGTAACCGTTACAGGGAAAAATGTAGCGCAGCCTTCCAATTTTGATGTTCGGATTGGTACGCCGGTACAGATGCTAATTGATGAAGCCGGCGGACTACCGGATGATGCCGCAAAAGTAGTAAATGGAGGCCCGATGATGGGAAAAGCCTTGTTTACGCCGGATGCGCCCGTTGTTAAAGGAACTTCGGGGATTTTGATTTTTGATGAAAAAGAAGCCAAAAGGCCTCCTGTAAAAACCTGCATACGCTGCGGCAAATGTGTTTCAGCATGCCCAATGGGTTTGGAACCTTTTCTTTTGGCGCAGTATGGCGAAAAACAACTGTGGGAAAAGGCAGAAAAGGATTTGGTGATGGATTGCATCGAATGCGGATCATGTCATTATACTTGTCCGTCTGGCCGTCCCTTGCTCGACGCCATTCGCTTAGCTAAAAATAATGTGGGTCAAATGATACGAAACAGAAGAAACTAATCAGAGATATGAAAAAGTTTGTAATATCGGGTTCACCACATGTGCATCAGGATTTAACGGTGCCAAAACTGATGTATGGTGTTGTCATAGCCATGATTCCTGCCATGCTGGTGTCGTTTTATATGTTTGGACTGGGCGCGGCCCGTGTATTCCTTATTACCATTTTAGCATGTTTGTTTTTTGAATATGTCATTCAAAGATACCTCATTAAAGGACCGATAACCATCAACGATGGTTCTGCTTTGGTAACCGGCGTTTTGCTGGCCTTTAATGTGCCTTCCAGTGTTCCTGCATGGATGCTGATTGTAGGTGCTTTGGTTGCTGTGGGTATGGGTAAAATGTCGTTTGGTGGTTTGGGTAAAAACCCGTTTAACCCGGCGCTGGTCGGAAGGGTGTTTATGCTGATTTCTTTTCCGGTGGAAATGACTACATGGCCTAAGCCCATTGTTTCGCGTGGTTATTTTTCCTTTTCGGGATTGGATGAAAAAGTGATGGATACCATAACTGGTCCTACGCCGCTTGCTATTCTTCAGGAAGAAGGCGCTGGCGCGGTTTCTACCAATATGAACCTGTTGCTTGGGCAAATGAGTGGTTCTATGGGTGAAATTTCAGCCTTAGCTCTGCTGATTGGCGGATTTTATATGCTCTTCAAAAAAATCATTACCTGGCATATTCCCGTGGCTTATTTTGGTTCAGCATTCGTGCTGGCAGGAATACTGTGGTTAGCTGATCCTACGATGTATGCCGATCCGCTCTTTCATATGGTTACGGGAGGCATGATGCTGGGGGTTTTTTATATGGCTACGGATTATGTTTCGTCACCCATATCTGCCAAAGGCCAGATTATTTTCGGCGTTGGAGCCGGGGTGCTTACGATATTGATACGCGTATTCGGGGCTTACCCCGAAGGGGTATCGTTTGCCATTCTGATTATGAATGCCTTTACACCGCTTATCAATAGCCAGATAAAACCAAAACGTTTTGGACACAAACCTGCAAAAGCATAAACGAATCGATAAAAAAACACTACGATGAGTAAACAGAAAAAACCTGAATCCAATTTTGGCAACATGATTTTGACCTTATTGATGGTAGCCGCTGTTGCCGGGTTGGCCTTGGGAGGTGTATACGTGGTTACAAAAGAGCCTATAGCCAAAGCTAAGGAAGCTAAGCTAAACAGGGCGTTGAGGCAAGTGTTGCCGGATTTTGATACTACTCGAATTCAGCAATTAGAGCCTGAAGAAGGTTCAGAGCCGCTCACGTTTTATTCAGCCTACAAGGATGGCGAAGTTGTGGGAACGGCAGTTGAAACCTACACTAACAAAGGATATAGCGGAAGAATTGACGTCATGGTGGGCTTTGATAAGGATATGAACATATTAAATACGGCCGTATTAAAGCATGCCGAAACGCCGGGACTGGGTGATAAGATGTCAAAAGAGAAATCCGACTGGAGTGACCAGTTTAAGAACAAGAATCCGGAGGATTTTGAGCTAGCTGTTACAAAAGATGGAGGTGATGTGGATGCTATTACTGCTGCAACGATTACCAGCCGCGCTTTTTGCGATGCTGTAGAACGCGCTTACGAAACCTACAAAAAAGGAGGCGATCAATGAGTCAATGGAAGAATTTTTCAAAGGGATTTATAAAGGATAATCCGGTTTTTGTGCTCCTGTTGGGATTATGCCCGGCATTGGGGGTTACAACTACCGCTATCAACGGAATGGGTATGGGATTGGCCACTACCTTTGTGCTGCTGATGTCGAACCTCGTGGTTACACTTATCAAAAACTTCATTCCCGATAAGGTGCGGATCCCGTCCTTTATCGTGATTATCGCATCGTTTGTGACGATTGTGGAGTTGGTAATGGAAGGCTTTATGCCGGCTCTGTTTGAGCAACTGGGTTTGTTTATACCCCTGATTGTGGTAAACTGCTTAGTTTTAGGACGTGCAGAGGCCTTTGCTTCTAAGAATAATTTTGTCACTTCCGTAGTTGATGGTATCGGTATGGGGTTAGGCTTTACTTTTGCGCTGACACTGTTAGGCGGCGTGCGTGAAATCCTCGGCAGCGGCGCCATATTTGGCTTGCAACTGGTAGAAGGTGACGGTATGCTGGTGTTTGTGCTGGCGCCCGGAGCATTCATTGGCCTGGGATATCTCATCGCCATCATGAATAAACTGAATAAAGCATCATAACGGAAAAAACATACAGACATGGAATATATTATTATCATAATTACAGCCATCTTTGTCAACAATATTGTCCTGGCACAGTTTCTGGGCATCTGCCCCTTCCTGGGGGTTTCCGGCAAAGTATCCACATCACTCGGAATGAGTGGCGCGGTAATGTTTGTGATGACACTTGCAACCATTGTTACTTGGTTGATACAGAATTACATACTTATTCCCTACGGATTGCAGTTTCTGCAAACCATTAGTTTTATTTTGGTTATTGCATCGCTGGTGCAGATGGTAGAAATTATCCTTAAAAAGGTGAGCCCGCCGCTTTACCAGGCGCTCGGGATCTTCCTGCCCCTCATAACCACCAACTGTGCGGTGCTGGGTGTGGCTATACTTACCATGCAAAACGATTATAACCTGATGGAAGGCGTGGTTTTTGCCATTGCTAATGCCATAGGTTTCGGACTGGCACTGATACTTTTTTCCAGCATCCGCGAACACCTCGACCTGATGGATGTCCCTAAAGGAATGCGCGGCGTGCCGGCAGCCTTGATTGTAGCAGGTATTTTGGCACTTTCATTCATGGGCTTTGCCGGGTTAGTGTAAAAAAAAATCAGCTTCTTATAAAGAAATTTTCAGATAAGCCGGAGCAGGGTTGTTTTCCCGTTCCGGCTTTTTATTACCTTTGATTGCACTAAATAAAGAGATGATGGAAATGGATGTAATCCTGGATTTAAACGGCGTATCAATTTATCAGGGTGATATTTTGGTGCTGAAGCAAGTGGATGTAACAATCAGAAAAGGCGAATTTGTATATCTTATCGGCAAAACCGGTACAGGAAAAAGCAGCCTCTTGAAAACCATCTATGGCGAATTACCCGTAAAACAAGGCTCAGCTTATGTTGCCGGTTATGATCTGACTTCGCTCAGGAAAAAGCAAATTCCCTATTTGCGGCGTGCTATGGGGATTGTTTTCCAGGATTTTCAGCTCCTGACAGACCGCAGCGTGCACGAAAACCTCATGTTTGTGCTGAAAGCCACAGGGTGGAAGAAAAGGGAGCCAATCAACAATCGTATCAGCGATGTGCTGGATAAAGTAGGACTGGCTACAAAAGGCTTCAAGATGCCTCATCAGCTCTCCGGAGGAGAGCAGCAACGTGTGGTTATCGCCAGGGCCTTGCTGAATGATCCGGATATCATCCTTGCCGATGAGCCGACCGGTAACCTTGACCCCGATACCTCTGAGGGAATTATGCAATTGCTGTTTGATATCTCGGCCACCGGGCGCGCCGTGTTAATGGCTACCCACGATTATTCCCTGTTTTATAAATACCCGGCCAGAACCCTGAAATGCGAAGATGGAAAAGTAAAACACAGCGAGTTCCAGGTGCGGAAATGATGTAGGCAGAAAGGAGGCAGGGGATGAGTAGATTCATTGATTAGTTAATTTGTTAATTCGTTAAATCGTTAATTGGTTGATTAGTGGGGTAAATTTCAAATCCCAAATAAATCTGGATGTTGAGTGGTGAAACTGATGAATGGATATCCTTAGCCTCGTGCCTATAGGTCAGGTTTTATAGATTTAAAATGC
>JBNJGK010000084.1:0-12310 GCA_051747665.1 Bacteroidota bacterium
TATGCAGTTTTCCCGGCAGGTTCTTTAGGCTGGATTGTTTCTGATGAAGACTTTATGGAAGATGTTGAATTTATCAATTTCATGAAAATCAGAACAGGCTATGGTCTCACCGGAAACTCAGAGATACTTAGCTCTGCTACAGCAGCGGATGCATCCGTTCAGAATTATCCAGCACTGGGTCTTTACAATGCAGGTTTCGGTTATGGTGGTGAGCCTGGTTTGGCTTCAACACGTCTTGCCAACCCGAATCTGAGATGGGAACAAACCGCTCAATTTAACATAGGTGCCAACTTTAGCATGTTTGACAACCGCGTTGAGCTGGAAGCGGATTACTATAACAAAGTTACCACCGATCTTTTGCTGAATCTTGACCTGCCTGCAACATCAGGTTATACTTTCTATACGCAAAACATCGGCGAACTTACCAACGAAGGTGTTGAACTTGGTTTAACCACTCGTAACCTGGTTAACGATTTTAAGTGGACTACAGATTTTAACATTTCATTTAACAAAAACGAAATAAAGGATATCCAGGGACGTATTTTATCTAATGAAATAGCACGCGCTATGGAAGGTGAACCTATCGGTGTCTTTTACACTGTAGAATATGCAGGTGTTGATCCTGAAACTGGTGACGCACTTTTCATTGATGATGAAGGCAATGAAACAACTAATTACAGCGATGACTACCGTAAGATAATGGGTGATCCGAATCCTGATTTTACAGGCGGATTAACAAATACCTTCTCGTATAAAGGTTTTGATCTAAGGGTGTTTATGCAGTTTTCCTACGGAAACGATGTTTATCGCAGTGGCGGACGTTTCGTAGAAACCAATGCTGAGTCGGTATGGAATCAGCAGGTTACACAGCTTGATCGCTGGCAAGAACCCGGCGACATAACAGACGTGCCTGAAGCAAGGCTTGCAACAAACGGAAGTCAACCTTCTTCTCGTTATATCGAAGATGGTTCTTATCTCAGGTTTAAAAACATTACCTTCGGGTATAACTTACCTAAACGTCTTATTCAAGGTACTGGCTTTAATAAAGTAAGACTGTATGCACAGGCCCAAAACTGGATCACCATTACAGATTATTCCGGAAACGATCCGGAGGTAACTTCAAATGGTATAGCTAATGTAGGCCAGGGAATAACTTTCCTTGAAGCACCTACGCCACGTATGCTGTTATTTGGAATTGATGTAGCACTTTAAACGAAAAATTTAGAACATGATGAAAAACATAATGAAATATTTTCTTCCCCTTGCATTTGTTGCTGTACTATTCAGCGCTTGTGAGGATGACTTGGAGCTAACTCCTTATGATGCCCTCGATGAGAATGAGGCATTGACAACCTATAATGGATTAAAACTTTCTGTTACGGGTGTTTATGACGCAATTCAGGATGATGAGTCATATGGCCAGGATTATGTCCAGGTAAATGAAATCTTAACTGATGATATTACGTTTGATGGTTCGTTTACTTCTTATCGCGAAATTGCTGATAAAGACGCATTGACTAATAACGTAGAAGCTACTGGTCTTTGGATTCGCGCTTATGATGGCATCAACCTGGCGAATAAAATCTTATTTGCCATGGACAATTATGAAATTGATGATCCGGCTTATGACAGAAACAAAGAAAAAATGCGCGGTGAGGTGCTCTTCATTCGCGGTATACTTCACTGGCAGGCAGTAAGCTTTTTTGCTCAGCCTCCGGGATATACATCTGATAATTCACATCCTGGTGTTCCCATTATGACGGATGCCACTATGGTTCCTGAAGATGCAGAATACAACCCTGAAAGGGCTTCTGTGGCTGATGTTTATGCTCAGATCGTTGACGACCTGACTACAGCCGCTGAGTTGTTGCCGGAAAACCCTGAAGACAACCCGAAGAGAGCGGTTTCAGGTTCTGCTTATGGATTCCTATCGAAGGTTTATTTGTTACTCGGCGATGACCAGGCCGCTGCAAATGCTGCTAACGAAGTATTAACAAGTGGATTTTATAATTTAAATACCAGTCCGGTTGACAACTTTAACCTGAAAAATTCTCCTGAAACTGTTTTTGAAATCCAAATGACAGAATCAGATAACCTTTCAAATGACAATGATGCGCTGGCTAATTATTGGACAGCCGCTGAACGCGATGAAATTCACGTTCCTGTTGATGTTATCAATCGTTATTCAGATGATGACGTTCGTAAAACGGATTTCTTTGATTACAGAGAAATAGAACAGGAGGATGGTACGATTGATACACTTTGGTATTCCATGAAATGGACTGACATTTACGAAAATGTTCCTGTATTGCGTTTACCTGAGATTATGCTTAACAGAGCTGAAGCTTTGGCTAATTTGAATGGTGTTGATGCGGATGCTGTTGATTTGGTGAATCAAATCAGAGAGCGTTCTGGGCTTGATGACATTGACCCGGCTAACGCTGAAGAGCTGATGGAAGCAATTAAACATGAGCGCAAATTAGAGCTGGTTCATGAGGGTATTCGTGTAAACGACCTCAGAAGATGGCGCGCTGAAGAAATCGGAAACAGCAATGCTACAAATCAGTTTACTGTTCCCTGGAATGCAGATAATATGATTCTTCCTATCCCACAAAGGGAAATGGATGTAAATGATAACCTGTCGCAAAATCCGGGTTATTAATGATTAGGTTTTCTTAAAAATCCGTTTTAAGGATTATGCATAAAAAACCTTGCCGGCATAGCCGGCAAGGTTTTTTTATGTTATGCTATCTTAAATGGATTGCAACAGTTAGGCTGCATTTGTAATACCGTTGTTTTTATTTAGAAAATTTGTAATAGCCAGTCATTGAGACTTTTACAACGTAAAAGGAATTGCAAATTCCGCTTAATTTTATGTGATTTTGTAATTATTTAGCTGGTTTTTAAAATCTGTGTCATCAGTGCCTGTGCCGAAACCTCGGTATTCTATTGTATTAGATTATAGCTCACTGGTCTAACTGATTGTACAGATTTACACTGATCATGACCTAAATAATTACGTGATTTTTAATATTAGATAAAAGACACTAAAACAGAATCATTAATCTAAAGATAGCAAAATGCGGATATCAAAAAAAACCGGGCTTTTGTAATAAAACCCGGCTCGTTGGTAATGAAAATTATTATCTGAGAACACAATTATATTGTTCTTCCGGGATAAACTTTAAAAGCTTCTTCCAAAACTTTAACAGCGTTTTCGAGGTCTTTTTTATTCAACACATAAGCCAGGCGGGCTTCGTTTTTCCCGGAGCCCGGTGTGGAATAAAATCCTGAAGCCGGTGCCAGCATTACCGTTTGGTTTTCATATTCAAATTCTTCGAGCAACCACTGGCAGAATTTATCGGCATCATCAACCGGCATTTTCACTACAGTGTAAAAAGCGCCTTTTGGTTTCGGTGTAAAAACGCCTTCGATTTTATTGAGTTTTTCCACTACCAGATCCCTGCGGTCTATGTATTCGTCATATACTTCTTTAAAATAAGACTGCGGTGTTTCCAGCGAGGCTTCTGCAGCAATCTGGCCAAGTCCCGGAGGGCTCAGACGCGCCTGGGCAAACTTCATAGCCGTTGCAATAATGTCTTTATTACGCGTCACCAAAGCGCCAATGCGGATTCCACACTCACTGTAACGTTTAGAGACGCTATCTACCATCACAACACGGTCCTCGATGCCTTTGAGCTGCATAACAGAAAAATGCTGATGGCCGTCATAGGCAAATTCTCTGTAGACTTCATCAGCAAACAGGTACAGATCATGTTTCAGAACCATCTCTTTGAGCGCTTCCAACTCCTCCCTGGAATACAGATATCCTGTAGGGTTGTTGGGATTGCAAATCATGATAGCTTTGGTTTTGTCTGTGATTTTTTTCTCCAGCTCGCTAACCGGAGGGAGGGCAAAATCCTCTTCTATTTTTGAGGTGATGGAAACGACTTTTACTCCCGTGGCCTGCGCAAAGCCATTGTAGTTTGTGTAGAACGGCTCGGGCACTATCACTTCATCGCCGGGGTTTAAGCAGCTTAAAAACGTAAACATGATAGCCTCAGAACCTCCCGTGGTAACGATGATATCTTCGTGAGATATATCGATGTCAACGCTTTTATAATAGCGGGCCAAACCTTTGCGGTAAGACTCATAACCGGCGGAGTGGCTGTATTCCAGCACTTTTTTATCGATATTCCTGATGGCCTCCAGTGCGTTTTCCGGTGTTTCAATATCGGGTTGACCGATATTTAAGTGATATACGGTAATTCCTTTTTTCTTGGCGGCTTCGGCGTATGGAACCAGCCTTCTGATGGGCGATGCCGGCATCTGGGTTCCTCTGTTTGATATTTGTGGCATGAGATTTATTATTTTGTTTTTGAAATAACAAAGGTATTAAAATCCGGTGATTTCTGTAAAGGATAGCAACATAAAAACCGCCTTCTGCGGGCCGGTTTTATAGATAAAATCTACCGGAAAACAAAAGGCGGCTTTAGATGAAAAAACCTTTGCTATAAAAGATTATTTATCGCCGGCGGAAGGCGCTCCCAAAGAAGTTTCCTTTTTTGGCGTTAAATCTTCTTTTTTTACCACTTCGCCCTTAATCCGGGCTATTATTGGACTGTTTTTGGCGTTAGAGTATATCGAGATGCTCTTATAAATTTTACCCATCCGTCGGGTGTCATATTCCACTTCTATGGTTTCTTCTTCTCCGGGCATGATAGGTTTACGTGGCCATGCGGGAACGGTACATCCGCATGAAGAACGTACTTTGCTCAGAACCAGCGGTTCAGTGCCGGTGTTTTTAAAACGGAATGTGCTTGTCCCGTCGCCTTTATGAGCAATTTCGCCATAATTATATACAACCTGACCTTTATCGTTTACAACGGATTCATCAAACTCCATATAGGCACCTTTTTTATCTTCATCCTGGGCTGTTAGTCCGGCAGAAACAAAAAGGAATGCCATCATTAACATCACCTGTTTCATAATCATACTTTTTTGGTTCATGATTACAAAGTTATAAATTTATTATCTGAAATATCAATGTTTTCTTTATATCAAAGTTAATTTTTTTAATTATTCATGTTAAATATCATAAAATAAGTGTTTTAAAGTAATACTTGTGTTACTTGTTATTTAGGGTATAAGCGCTTCTTTTTGTATTTTCGCACAAAATGCAAACGTTTTAACTGAATACAAACAAATAATCATGATTACGAAAGAGTTACTAAACCCACGCAGCATAGTTGTTGTTGGCGGATCTGACGACGTGCATAAACCGGGCGGAAAAATACTTAAGAACATTATAGAAGGCGGTTTTAAAGGGGAGCTTTATGTTTCCAACCCCAAAGCCGACAAAGTTCAGGGGATTAAAAGCTATAAAAATCCTGAGGATTTACCTCAGGTTGATTTGGCTGTTATTGCTATAGCTGCGAAATATACTTTTGATGTTGTAAGGCTACTCACTGAGGAAAAGGATACCAAAGCCTTTATCATTCTCTCGGCTGGCTATAGCGAGGAAAGTCCTGAAGGACAGAAGCTGGAGGACAAAATCACGGAGCAGGTTAATAAATACGGCGCGTCACTAATCGGGCCGAATTGTACGGGTATTCTAACACCGCATCACCACAGTATTTTTACTGAACCCATTCCAAAGCTTGATTCACAAGGTGTTGATTTTATATCCGGCTCAGGCGCAACGGCCTGCTTTATTATGGAAGCCGGAATTCCTAAAGGACTTACGTTTGCTAACGTGTTTTCTGTAGGAAACAGTGCGCAAATGGGCGTGGAGGACATAGTGAAACATATGGATGAGCATTTTGATCCTGATAACGATCCGCGGGTTAAGCTGCTTTACATTGAGAATATAGATAAGCCTCAGATGCTTTTGAAACATGCTTCTTCGCTTATCCGCAAAGGATGCCGCATTGCGGCTGTGAAAGCCGGAGGGTCTGAGGCCGGCAGCCGGGCAGCCAGTTCACATACCGGGGCCCTGGCCAGTTCTGATGAAGCTGTGAATGCATTGTTCAGAAAAGCGGGAATCGTGCGTTGTTATGGACGTGAAGACCTTATTACAGTGGCTTCTGTTTTCATGCATCCCAAATTAGAAGGTAAAAACATTGCCATCATCACGCATGCCGGAGGTCCGGCAGTAATGCTAACCGATGCGCTGTCCAACAGTGGGATGGAGGTGCCTCCAATCAAAGGCCCGGATGCGGAACGGCTGAAAGCAGAGCTTTTTGCAGGATCGTCCGTAGCAAACCCAATAGACTTTCTGGCTACCGGTACGGCAGACCAACTCGGTACAATCATTCAATATGTGGATAAGAAATTTGATCATATCGATGCCATGGTGGTGATTTTTGGCACACCCGGATTGTTTAAGATATTTGATGTTTACGACGTGTTGCATGAGCAAATGCGTAAAGTGAAGAAACCGGTATTTCCTGTACTGCCATCCATTCTTACAGCTAAAGAGGAAGTGCAGTACTTTTTGGATAAAGGTCATGTGAATTTTCCGGATGAGGTTAATTTAGGTCATGCCCTGGCGAGAACCTATCACACACCTGAACCGCTGGGTGAAAATATTGAAGTAGCTCCTGTAGATCGGAATGAAATCCGGCGGATCATCTCTACATTGGAGCCGGGGTATATATCGCCGGAAAATATTCAGGCGCTGCTCGATGCGGCAGGCATTTCACGTGCCGGCGAAGCTGTTGTGACTGCCCGTGAGGAAGCACAAAAAATAGCCGGAACATTGGGTTTTCCGGTAGTTATGAAGGTTGTGGGTCCATTGCATAAGAGTGATGTAGGTGGTGTAGTGCTTAATGTAAAAGATGAAGCGGAAGTTGTAAAAGAGTTTGACCGTATGATGCAGATTCCGGATACAACCGGTGTTTTAATGCAGCCTATGCTTAGCGGACAGGAATTGTTTTTAGGAGCCAAGAAAGAGGATAAATTTGGCCACATGGTTTTCTGCGGACTTGGAGGAATCTTTGTTGAAGTGATGAAAGACGTAACCTCAGCCCTGGCGCCGGTGTCTTTAGAAGAGGCTAAAAGCATGATAAAGGGATTGAAATCTTACCCGATGATTGAGGGAACACGCGGGAAAGAAGGTGTTGACGAAGATCTTTTTGCTGAAATGATTTGGCGCTTGTCAGCCCTCCTTGAAGCTGCTCCGGAAATTGCTGAAATGGACCTGAATCCACTGTTGGGGACTCCCGAGCATGTGGTGGCTGTAGATGCCCGCATTCGCATTCAGCATATCTGATGGCATTGGCCTGACAAAAATTATCTAAAACAGCAAAAGCAATACGGCGTCATATGATATGGCGCCGTTTGTATTTAAAAGCTTATAATAAGCGGGTAGGTTCCGGCTTTAAATGTGTAAAGGCCACCTCCTTGATTATTTATTGGAACAGATCTGTTTTTGCCCGGTAAGATAGCTTTGTTGGGAGAAGCAGGCAGCCGGATGCTTATTTCTTTTTGAAGTGTTTTATCGTGTGCTTCCGGAATCCAGGTAACAGCATGGCGTAGATTGCCTTGCTGGTCTGAAAACCAGTAAATCCACACATCCTTATTTTCTTCTACTTTGCTAAGCTTCAGGTTTCCCGTTTTTTTGATGGTTTCTTGCAGGGCAAAGTAAGCCAGCTTCGGCTCCATTCCGTTTTCCGGTGATGTAAGAAGCCCGGAACGCGTAAACTGAAAGGAGTTTTTGTCTTCATCCGCAAAGAAAAACCAATGCATCTTATCAACACCCAGGCGGTAGAAAAACAACATGCCCCTGACAGCATAGGCTGCTTGTGCTTGCTGGCTAACGCATTCAGGATGGGTGCAATCGGTATGCCTTGAGGGCGCGTCCCAACCCCATTCCGTAACGTGAACTTCCTTGCCGGGCAAATTCTGGTTTCTGAATCGCAGAATATTTAAAATACCGCGCATTTCTGATTCGGGATGCTCGGGATGCACTGCAATACGATTGCCGTTTTCATCATAGGCATAACTGTATAAATGCGTATTGATACCGCTGATATATCGTTTGTCTGATTCTTTGAGCCATTCACCCACGTAATTGTTTAAATTCAGTTGCTGATGATTTGCTGAAAGGGCGCAGGGTAAAATATTGATATGCGGGGCGTTGTTTTTAATCGCCGGGGCGAGGCCCTCAAAAAACCTTCTGTAAAAGTTCGGGCCGTACTTCCATGGTTCGTTTCCTATCTCAACGGCTTCGATGAGTCCGTGATGTGTGTTTCCGAAGTAATCCGCGAAAGCGCTGCCATAAGCAGCAGCCTGTTTTGTTACATCCTGCCAGCTTTCAGGCTTAAAAGGCGGAGGAATTTGCAAGGTTGTTTGCAGGGTAAACCCCTTTTTCCATACCGGGATATACTCCTGGTCCCAGTCAAGCCATTGCTGATTCAAACTGCCAGGCATATTTCCGTAATCAGGCGTTTCACCGGGTTTTGAAATATCCCAGTCAAGATTGTGATAATACCTGACCTGGGTTATAAAATTTTTGAACTGGTCAGGACCTTTTTGATTCTGTATTTCACCTGCATGCTTGTTTTGTCCCCAACCCCAGAATGTGTTTATGCCTAACGTTCTTTTGAGCGGTGATTTAGGTTTGGAAAATGCGGGCATTGGGCCATAGGGGCCATGCCGGTTATAAGCCCGGATATCCCACAAATACGCCTTCGCATAATTGGTAAAATCGAGTTGGTAGCGGAGCCGGATAAACCGGATTTTTTGCTGCTGAAACCGGGTAGTAATGTTGTTTAGCGCCTCAGGGTTAAGGTTTGTAAGAAAGTTCCATTGCTTGTTTTCTGCTGCGGTGTATACTTTGATGTTTTTTACATGCTCGCCTGCAAACTGCTTTGTTTCGAGCCATCCTACCGGCCGAAGTCTTTGCAGGTCAAAGGAAATTTCTACATAAGGAGCTTCAGACAAAGCGGCGATTTCAAAAAGTTGTATTGCTGAACCTGAAGAAATTTCTATCACCTCCGCATTCTTGATTTTGGGCCGGAACTGAATCAATTCGTAAGCCTGGTCAGGACTTATAGCGTATTCCACAGCTTGGTTTCCTCCTGAAATAATCCGCACAGCTACATCTTTTTTGCTGCTGAGTTTTACAGAAAGCAATTCGAGGTTTTGGGATTTTGAAAGCCGGAGCGTAAACTGTCCGTTTTTGATTACCGAGGCAGTCTCTGTATTTCCATCTGTAGCCTTAGTTTTCCCTGAGGGATTTGTTTTGGTTTTGAAGTTGTGATGATTATGAAGGATATTTTGCTTTTCAGAGCGGATATATCCTGATGGTAGCGGCGCCTCCGATTCCCATTTGGTTTCAGGATCATTGTCGGTGGTTGCACCGGGGTTTGTTCCTGAAGCCATAATCTTTGCTTGATCAGTGTAGGAAGTTACAAGACCGGCGTCAGGATTCCATTGTCCTGAGAGGAAGCCTGCATGTAAAACCATTATAAAAAGCAAGTATCCTTTTTTCATCGTATTTTTTTAACAGCTTTTTCGATGCGTTGCAATGCTTCTTGCAGCATAGCCCTGGGGCATGCTACGTTTAACCTCTGATAGCCATCACCCTGTTTTCCAAAAGAGGCGCCGTCGTTCATAGCTACACCGGCAGTATGGATCATCAAATCCTTTAAATCCTGATTGCTAAGATTGAGCTCCCTGAAATCCAGCAAAACCAGATAGGTAGCTTCGGGTATCATCACACTTACGCCGGGAATGCGTTCATTCACAAAGCCTATTGTGTAATCAATGTTGTCTTCCAGGTAATCAAGCAACTGCTCCAGCCATTCAGAGCCGTAATTGTAGGCGGCTTCCAGCGCAACCGCTCCAAAGACATTTCCCATTCCGATATGGACTTGTTCTAAAACCTTGTTGAACTTGTTTAAAATCTCAGGGTTGGACGCTACAACGTATGATGTTGCCAGCGCTGCCAGGTTAAAGGTTTTGCTGGGCGCCATTGCGGTAAGCGTAATATCCGCAATCTCAGGTGAAATACTGGCCAGCGGCGTGTGTTTGTTGTCATACAGCACCAAATCGGCATGTATTTCATCCGAAACGATGATGATGTTATTGTTCCGGCAGATTTCGCCAAGCTTCTCCAGCTCTTCTTTATACCAAACCGTTCCGCCGGGGTTATGCGGACTGCTCAGCAATATCATTTTGGTGCGGTCAGTGATTTTTGATTCCAGATCATCAAAATCCATCACAAACCTGCTGTTTTTTTCTTTGAGTGGGTTTTCCAGTATTTTTCGGTCGTTGTTGGTAATGGCGCTGAAAAAGGGATGATAAACCGGTGGCTGTACAATAACCTCATCACCAGGTTCTGAAAATGCCATTATCGCCATGTTTACAGCCGGTACTACTCCCGGACTAAAAGAAATCCACTCTCGCTTAATATCCCAGCCATGCTTACGGCGGTTCCAGTTGATGATGGCTTCATAAAAAGAATCAGGACGCAAAGTATATCCCAGGATTTCATGTTCTGCCCTTTTTCGGATGGCCTCCATGACAAAATCGGGCGTTCGGAATTCCATATCCGCTACCCACATGGGCAATACAGTACTGTTGCCGAACAATTTTTCTCTCAGATCATATTTTATGCTGTCTGTACCCTGGCGGGAGAGAACTTCATCAAAATTATACTTCTTCTTCATAAGGTGTTTTTGTTTTGACGCGTGCTAAAATACAAGATTTTTTCAACCTGATGTAAACAACTCATCAGGGTTCTGCTTCAATGTGTCTATTGGCTATTGTTTTATTCAGAATTAAATTTCATAAAGCATGATTTATGGTAAAAGGCTTTTTAACAAATCAATTGCTGATCTGTTTATAATTAGTTTTGTAATTTGGCAAACAGTAAATAAAGCCATCATTATGCTCACGAAAAGACAGCGGCAACTATACATCATCATTTTTGAAAGTGACACGAAAAGAGGAAAGCTTTTTGATGTTATTTTGCTTATTTTAATTCTGCTAAGTGTTCTGACGGTAATGCTGGATAGTGTTCCCACCGCTAAAATGTATCTGGATACCTGGTTTTATTATCTGGAGTGGTCATTTACGATCCTTTTTACTGTTGAATACGTGCTTAGGATTTATAGCTCTCCAAAGAAAAGGCGATATTTATTTAGTTTCTATGGCATTATAGATTTACTCTCTATCTTACCTACTTATATTAGTCTTTTTATTGCCGGAACAAAATATTTGATTATCATTCGTATTTTAAGACTGCTGCGTGTATTCAGGGTTTTAAAACTTGTTCAGTTTATGGGAGCATCTGATTTATTAGCCAATTCACTGAAAGCCAGTAAGTATAAGATCGTTGTTTTTCTTGAGGTTGTTTTGATGCTGGTAGTGTTGATGGGCTCTTTGATGTATTTAATAGAGGGTCCTGAAAATGGCTTTGACAGCATCCCACGAAGCATTTACTGGGCTATCGTAACCCTTACTACCGTGGGATATGGTGATATTTCTCCTCAGACTTTTCCCGGCCAGGCACTTGCTTCAGTAATTATGATTATTGGGTATGCGATTATTGCGGTCCCTACTGGCATTATTTCTGCTGAAATAGCCAAAAACCATAAATCAGAAGAAAGCGTTACGTTTGGCTGCAAAAATTGTGGAAATCTATCTCACGATGATGATGCGCTCTATTGTAAAAAATGTGGCACCCGAATGCGTAAAAAAGCACCTTAAACTGAACTTAACTGACTTTTAAACTGCATTGGGCCTCAATGTTTTCTGCAAGCATTTCTTTCAAATATTTTACCACTTGATTGTCGTAGATAGGCGTGTCCTCCAGAATTTCCTTCACTTCACGGGTGTTGAAAATATACTCTCCCTTGTCGGTGATAAATGTAACAATGAAATCAGCATTAGCATTTCCGGCGGCTAAACCTGTGAGAGTGTCTGTAATATCACCTAATGGCGGTCTGTCGAGATGGTCTAACTGAAATGAAGCCTGCACCATAGTTCCGTGTTTCTCCGCCGATGAAATGGCAAAGCTTCCACCGGCTGCTTCAGCATTTTGTTTCAGTAAGGGAATACCCATGCCCACTTTGCGTGAAGTGCGGGTTGTAGTATAAGGATCGGTAACCCGGTCAACCATTTCGCGGCTCATGCCTTCGCCGTTGTCTTTTATAATAAGCTCCAGCAGGTTTTCTTTTTCGCTGTGGCGAATATAAATTTCAACAATAGTGGCTTTTGCCCTGATGGCGTTTTGCGTAATGTCCAGAATGTGTTGTGCTATGTTTTTCATTTTTTATGTTACTAAGTTACTAAGTTACTA
>JBNJGK010000085.1:0-12302 GCA_051747665.1 Bacteroidota bacterium
AAATGACAATAAATTGCAATCAACCACGAGAACAAACCTAAAAACTTCCCAATGCAGAACCCCCAATCTGTCCACCCGGCTTACCGCCATCCTGTCATAAAAACACAAATGGCAGAATTATTGAAACAAATCTTTAAAAATTACTATTTTTGAAAATCATTCATAAACTAAAAATGAAAAAGCTATGGCAATAGAAATCACTGATGCAAACTTTGAAGAAAAAGTTGTTAAGTCCGATAAGCCTGTTATTCTTGATTTATGGGCTGAGTGGTGTGGACCCTGCCGGATGGTTGGGCCCATCGTAGACGAAATTGGAGAAGAGTATAAGGAGCAGATTGTGGTGGGTAAACTTGACGTTGATAACAACCCAAACACTACCATGAAATACGGTATCCGGAATATTCCCACGATTCTTTTCCTGAAAAACGGAGAAGTTGTAGATAAACAAGTAGGCGCCGTGCCTAAGGCAGCACTCGTAGAAAAAGTGGAAGCAGTTCTTGGAAAATAACAACCACAAAAATACAGAGCGAGGCAGTTTGCATTAGTAAACTGCCTTTCTTTTCTAATTATGCACAGCATTGACAAGCAGCGGCTTCAACCTCTTACAAAATTAGAGTTTCTGGCTAAACAAGTTGTAGAAGGGTTCATAACGGGCAAGCACAAAAGCCCGTTTCATGGCTTTTCTGTGGAGTTTGCCGAGCATCGCCTCTACAATACCGGAGAATCAACACGTCATATTGACTGGAAATTGTATGGTAAAACAGAGCGGCTATACGTTAAAAGGTATGAAGAAGAAACAAACCTCAGGTGTCATATTATCCTCGACCATTCTTCATCAATGTATTTTCCATATACACGCAAACCAACCATCGATAATCCGAATAAAATTACTTTTTCCGTATATGCGGCCGCTACACTGCTTCAGTTGTTAAAGCAGCAGCGCGACGCCGCCGGACTCAATGTTTTTTCAGATAAACTGGAGTTTACTACAGACGCACGTTCAAGCAATACTCATCATCAGTTTTTATACCGGAAGCTGGAAGAGTATTTGGCTCCAGACCCTAAAGATACACGCAGAACCACAGCCGCAATAGATACATTGCATTTAATTGCTGAAAAAATTCATAAGAGGTCTTTAGTTGTTATCTTCAGCGATATGCTCGAAAATACAGAGAACCCGGATGAGCTGTTCTCAGCCCTGCAGCATCTGAAGCACAACAAACATGAAGTGATCCTTTTCCATGTTTATGACCGTAACAAAGAGATGGATTTTGATTTCAAACAACGTCCGTATCGGTTTATAGATATGGAAACCGGAGAAAAAATCAAGCTGATGCCCGATGAAGTAAAAGAAAAATACAAACAAAAACTGCATCAGTTCAAAGAATCACTCAAACTTAAATGCGGACAGTATAAAATAGATTTTATAGAAGCCGACATCAGCCAGGGTTTTGAGCAAATCCTCCTGCCCTTCCTTTTAAAACGAAGCAAAATGTTTTAATCATATACTTTCAAACTAAGTTCAATAAAACTTTGTTCTCTTTACAATTAAAAAACTAAATATTTACAATTATGGCAAATAACCAGTCTTACGAAATTGACATTGAGCAGCTTTTAAAAAAGCACTACAAGAAAGTGCTGGCGATAATAATCGGGCTGCTTCTTGTTGTAGACCTGTTTTTTCAGGTAGACCCTGAGGAAGTAGGCGTAATTACCCGGTTTGGAGAACATGTACGAACCGTGGAATCGGGATTGAAAACGAAAATTCCTTACATCGAGAAAGCCTATAAAGTGCCTGTAGAAAGGCAGAAAAAGCAAGAGTTCGGGTTTCGTACTCAAAATCCTGATGTGCGCACGCAATATGCCAGAAACAGCAGTGCAAAAGATGAATCTTTGATGCTTACAGGTGATTTGAATCTCGCTAATGTAGAGTGGGTAGTACAATACCGCGTAGACAATCCGCACAATTACCTCTTTAAAGTAAGAAATGCCGACAATACCTTAAGAGCCATATCCGAAGCAGCGATGCGGCAGGTTGTTGGCGACCGAACCGTAAATGAGGTGCTGACTGTTGGGCGGGCTGAAGTAGCAGGAGAAGTTAAGGTAATGGTGCAGGAAGCTGCACGTGATTATTCTCTTGGTGTTCAAATTGCTCAGGTAGTATTGCAGGATGTTAACCCGCCTGAGCCTGTCAAAGGTGCATTTAACGCGGTTAACGAGGCCCAGCAAGAGAAAGAAACACTGATTAACCAAGCTAAATCTGATTACAACAAAGTGATTCCTAAAGCTCGCGGGCAGGCAGAAGAAACGATTCAGAAAGCCGAAGGCTATGCTACAAAACGCGTTAACAACGCTAAGGGTGATGTGGCGCGTTTTAACTCTGTTTTTGAAGAGTATGTCAGGGCCCCTGAAGTAACCAAAAGAAGGATATACCTTGAAACCATGCAGGAGGTTATTCCTAAGCTGGGCGATAAAATTATCAAGCCCGATAAAGGTGATAATACAATACCATTGCTGAACATGCAGTTGCAAAAGAATAAATAAGCTTTAAACTCAGAAAATCAGAAAATAATGACATCACAAAATAAAATAATCATAAGCATCATAGCTGCTTTAGCTGTGATTTTAGTACTTACACAAAGCTTGTATACCGTCAATGAAACGGAGCAAGTAGTGGTTACACAATTTGGTAAACCTGTAGGGGAACCAATTACAGAACCCGGGCTTCAAATGAAAGTGCCATTTATCCAAACAGCCAACTTCTTTGATAAGCGGTTTTTGGAATGGGACGGCGACCCGAACCAGGTTCCTACGGAAGATAAAAAATTCATTTTCGTGGATACTTATGCGCGCTGGCAAATTACTGACCCGCTCCAATTTTACAAGCGATTAACTAACGAGCGTGGTGCGCAATCGAGGTTGGATGACTTATTGGATGGCGAAACCCGCGACAACGTGGCCAGCAATGAATTGGTAGAGCTCGTGAGAACTACCAACCGGCAAGCAGAACAAACGGATAGAATTAGTGAAATGATTGATGATTCGCTGCAAGACATTAGCTACGGACGTGCTTCTATCCAGAAAACGGTGCTCGAACAAGCCAATACAGAAGCTGAAGATTTAGGAATTCGAATTCTGGATTTCCGGTTTAAACGCATCAATTACGTAGAAGATGTCAGAGAGAGGGTTTATGACCGCATGAACAGCGAAAGATACCGCATTGCTGACAAATTCCGCTCAGAAGGACAGGGAGAAGCTTCACGAATCAACGGTCAGAAAGAACGTGAGTTAAATGAAATTCAATCTGAAGCTTTCCGTAAAGCCGAAACCATCAAAGGTATATCTGATGCCGAAGCAGCATCGATCTATGCGAGCGCCTACAACAAGAACCGGCAATCAAGGGAATTTTACCAGTTTAGAAAAACGATGGAAACTTTCCAAAAAACCTTTGATACATCAACTACAGTGATCTTTGGCGATGAAAGTGAACTTTATCAATACCTGCAGAAAATGAACTGATACTTTCAGACTGAACTCATTAATGCAAAAAAACAGAATGCCCATAATAGCAGGGCATTCTGTTTTTTTATAAATATTAAGAGTATCTAAAACTGGCTTGATATTTAACTGATTGTAAAAGCCTTAAAAAGTATTTGTCCGGTATTGGTTTTGCTTTTTTTGAATTTGAAGCCAAGATCCATGCCGTTATCCTTTACATAATTTTCTTACGCTCTTTGCCTAAGTCTTTAACCCACTGGTTTACTACATATTCGTTTTGATTTATCCATTCTTTGATTCCTACTTCGGGGTCTTCGTTTCGGCGCATGTAGTAGACCAGGTTGTTGAGTTGCTTTTCTGTAAGTTGCATTCTCTCAAAAAAGCGCAGAATGCGTGGATGGTCTTCTTCCATGCCTAAACGGCTGATGGAATAAATATTTTCCTTTTCACCGAAAATCTTGTCTTCATCTTTGAGGAACCTGACATCGTAGCGGGCGAAAATCCAGTGTGGCTCCCAGCCGGTCACTACAACCTCTTTTTTGCGCTTGATGGAATCGGCAAGCCTTTGGGTCATGATTTCTTCTGATAGCTCCAGCAATTGCATGGGCAGTTGATATTTATCTATCGCTTTTTTGGCTTGCTGCATCACGCCGGCGCCGGCATCAATGCCAATAATGTCATGCTTGCAATTCTTCAGGTCTTTAACAGTCTGAAAGCGGCTGTATTCTGGAACCACAAAACCTGTGCGGGCCTCAGGGTAGATAATGCCGATGCGGTTTAGTTTGTCCTTATGCTTTTCAAAATATTTTTTTTGCGTTTCAGGAAGCCATGCATCAGCAAAAACATCCGTTTCTGATTTGGCCAGCTCATCATAGGCTGACTCTACATCTGTAAGCTTCAAATCCACTTCATAGTTCATTTTTTCTGTAAGCAGAATTTTGGCTAAATGAGTTATAGCTATGCCTTCAGACCAGTTGGTGTAAACCATTCGCAGGTTACGATCTTCTTCCTCGGTGAATGCATCAAAATTACAGGAATTGATTGCCAACGATAAGACGGCCGTCATAATTCCGAGTAAAATTCCTTTTTTAATCATATTCATATTTTTTTAGTCGAACAAAGAGTCTAAAAATCCCAGTGTTTGTTTCCGGTCTTTCATTATCAGCACCGGAATATTCTTTTCTGGTCCGGCGAGTTTTTCAGATGTAGTATCCAAAATCACGTTAGCATATTCAGACTTAATTTTGGAACCAATCAGAATCATATCTGCTCCTATTTTGAGGGCCTGGCTGTAAAGTATATGGGCTTCCTCGTTTTCTGTATCCAATGATACGGTGCAAGGAATTTCCTGAGGGTTTACCTTTTGCTTTTTAGCAAACTTGTTGTATTCTTTCAGCGCATATTTTTCTACCTGTTTTTCCACTCTGACCCTGTCAGAGCGTGAAGGCTGAGCAAGGTAATGCAGCGGCAGCTTATGCACGTTATGGCAAGTTACCTTAGCACCGGTGAGCTCACTTAAACGTATTCCCATTTTCAGGGCCATTCCAGATATCCTGCTGAAATCCATCCGCACCATGATATGATTGATCTGGTGTGGCGTTGTCTCACTAACCAGCAATACACTCGACGGAATAAGATTCAATACACGTCTTACAGTGCTGCCACGTCCTTTATAGCCAATTTTCTTACCCATCAACGTAAGTGAGATGTTATGGTCTTTGGCGTATTCTACGAGTGTTTCAGTTGTTATTCCTTCCTCTACCTTAATAATGATTTTTACATCATCTTTTTTCTCAAAGAGGTCGTTTACCTTTTCTTCCAGCTCATCCTGCAGAACTTTGGAGATGGGCTCATCCAAATCCGGATAGGCATCCAAAACATCTTTAGGAATATCATACGACTGCATCACATGTATAAATGTGATGCTTTTGGGTTTAAAAGGCTCTGTAATAAAATTGCAGTAGCGGATTAAAAAGTCATCCATCTCACTGAGATCGAGCGGTACTAAGATATGGTCTAATTGATACATTCTGTTTTTTTATTCAAAGTTAATTATTCTTCCTTATTCTTCTTATTTTGAGTGGTGTTTCCTTTGGCTGAAGAGCGTGCTTTTTCGCGTTTTTTAATCAGACCGGAAATCACTTGCTGATAAGACTCTTCTTCCTGTTTTCTTTCTACAGCCATCATCTCTTCATATTCTGTATCAAGCCCTTTCAGCAAGCTGTATGTAAGCATTATCAGAATCAATGCGAAGGGCAGTCCTGTGGTGATAGCAGCCGTTTGCAGAGCTCCCAGGCCACCACCGACCAGTAATACAGCAGCTACAGCGCCTTCTGTTAAAGCCCAGAATATACGCTGCGCCACTGGAGCATCTAATTTTCCTCCTGCTGTCAGCGAATCTACTACCAATGATCCGGAGTCAGAAGAAGTAACAAAAAAGCTGGTTACCAGTACAACTCCAACAATAGAGGTTATGAATGAAAGCGGAAACTGCTCCAGCAATACATACAGTGAGGTAGACACATTTTCGCTCACCGCACCGGTAATGTCGGCAATACCATTTAATTCGAGAAAAATAGCGCTGCCACCGAAGGCTGAAAGCCAAAGGAAGGTAAGCAAAGTAGGTACAATGAGTACGCCCAGCACAAACTCTTTTAGCTTTCTACCACGCGAAATCCGGGCGATAAACATCCCCACAAATGGTGACCAGCTAATCCACCAGGCCCAATAGAAGACGGTCCAGTTATTTTGCCAGTCAGATTGCTGATAAGTTTCTGTCCAGGTAGCCAGAGAAAAGAAATTCTGGATATACCCTCCGAGGTTTTGTACAAAGGAATCAAAAATAAACAGTGAGGGCCCTACTATCAGCATGAACCCCAAAAATATGGCTCCAATAATCATGTTTAGCTCGCTGAGGCGTTTTACACCGCTGCTGAGTCCTGCAATTACAGAACCGGTGGCGGCGAAGGTTATCAGCGTAATGAGTATTACCTGTGTTTTTACAGAATCCTGCAAATCAAAAAGGTGTGCCAAGCCTGCACTAACCTGTTTTACACCTAACCCCAAAGAAGTAGCCAAACCGAAAAGGGTAGCTACCACAGCCAGAACGTTAATGGCTTTACCCCAGGGCCCGTATATCTTTTTTCCTAAAAGAGGATAAAAAATAGAGCTAATCGTTAAAGGCAATTTACGGTTAAACGTAAAAAAGGCCAGTGCCATACCTACTAAAGCATATATACCCCAGGCGTGCATGCCCCAGTGAAGGAATGTAGTTTCCATAGCTATTTCTGCTGCCGCTGCTGTTTCAGGTTCACCGTGAGGCGGACCCATAAAGTGAAACATAGGCTCGCCTACGCTCCAAAATAAAATTCCGATACCCATACCTGCGCTGAAAAGCATAGCAAACCAGGCTCCGGTAGAAAACTCAGGCTTGGCACGTTTTCCACCTAAACGAATACGGCCATATTTGCTAAAGGCAATGTATAAAACAAATACAAGGAAAAAGTTAACAGACAAAACAAAAAACCAACCGCCAAGATTAGAAATGTTGTTTTGTACAGAAGCGAAAATTTTTTCCATCGGCTGGCCGATAATAAGCGTAATTGTAATGAAGGTTACGATAATCACGGCCGCCGGCCAGAATACAGGCCCATCAACATCAAAATATTTTTTGGAACTTTTTAAGTGTGCCTCACTGTCATGGGCTTTTGTGTCTTTCTCTTCCATCGAGTTAGGTTTCGTTACTAAATAAAGTGTATTGAGAAAATATGCTACTCTGTTTTAAAAACAACTGCTAAGATATGCAGATAGTTGTAGATTACAAAGATTATGGCTATGGGTTATAAGTTTGTATGTTTTTAGGTTGTTTGAAAGGTGTTTAAGTGCGTATGTGTTTAGGTCTTTAGGTGAAAGTTGGCAGGTAGCAGGTAGCAGTTGGCAATGAAAAGATTTCGAATTTCGGATTAAATTAAAAATGAATAGATTACAAGTCAACACATTTCAAATTCACAAATTCACAAATCACCAATTAACTATTCACTAATCAACTCAATCAACTATTCCCCAGTATTCAATGCTTTGCTATGACAAACTAAACTCAACGCCTTGCATTTGTTCCATGGCTTTTAGAAAACCGCCAATGTGGACTTTTTTGCTTCTTCCGGGCAACTCTACGTCCAGTTTGTCGCCGGCAGAATATACTTTGATTTTGATTTTGTTGTTTCCGGGGTGCTCTTCCACCATCTGGCTCAGGTTTTCTACCATTTCTGCATCCAGTTGCTCCAGAGGCATGGAAATGTTTACAACTTTATCGGTTTTGTCCATAACATCGCCGAGGAACTGAATATCATTAACCGACATAAAGTAGCGTTTGTTTCCATCCGCATCGGGATACTTTCCTTCGGTAACCTTTACTTTCATTAGCAAGGGTGTTCCTTCCGTTTCGATGTTGGCTTTATGGTTGCTCAACATCCTATCGAAGACAAAAAACTCTTTGGCTCCTTCATAATCCTCAACTGTAAAGCGGCCCATAGGTTTGCCCTTTTTCGTGTAAAGGCTGGGAGGGGAGGGAGCTGAAACAATACCGGCTACCGTAAATTCTTTATTGACGAGCTCAGCCATGGGCTTATCAAGGTCTTTAAGCGTAGCGTTGCAAAAATGCTTTATCATGGGCTTATAATCATCCAGCGGATGGCCAGAGAGATAAAATCCGATTACTTCCTTCTCTTTTTTGAGCTGCTCAATTTGACCCCACTGCGGCGTATCCGGGAAACGGATATCCGGAAGTTCAGTTTCGGCCATGCCGCCAAAAAGCGATGCCTGTGCAGAGTTTACATTGTTTTGATACTGCTGACCGTATTTGATGATTTTTTCAATGAAGAGTATATTTTTTTCTTCTTCATAAAAATACTGCGCACGATGTGCATCTCCAAACCCGTCAAAACCGCCCGCCAATGCCAGCGCTTCGAGACTTTTCCGGTTAACAGCGCGTAAGTCGTTCCGCTTGACCAGGTCAAAAATATTCTGATACGGACCGTTTTCTTCTCTTTCTTTGATAATAGACTCTACGGCATGTTCTCCAACACCTTTCACGGCGGTCATTCCAAATCGTATTTCTCCGTTTTGGTTTACGGTAAACCGCGAAAAGCTCTCATTTACATCCGGACCCAATACTTTGATGCCCATTCTGCGGCATTCATCAATGAAGAAGGTCACTTTCTCGATGTTGCTCATATTGCGGCTTAATACTGCTGCCATAAATTCAGCAGGGTAGTGGGCCTTCAGATAAGCCGTTTGATAAGAAACATAAGAATAGCAAGTGGCGTGCGATTTGTTAAACGCATATTTCGCAAAGGCCTCCCAGTCGTTCCAGATTTTTTCCACCTTTTTTTCATCATGTCCGTTTGCTTTACATCCTTCAAAGAACTGTACTTTGAGCTTGGCCATGAGCTCTTTCTTTTTCTTTCCCATAGCTTTCCGGAGCGTGTCCGATTGTCCGCGGGTAAACCCTGCAAGCTTTCTGGCCAGTCTCATAACCTGCTCCTGGTATACCGTAATGCCATAGGTTTCCTCAAGATATTCCTTCATTTCAGGAATATCGTAGGTAATCTCTTCTTCGCCGTGCTTTCTGCGGATGAAGCTGGGAATGTATTCCATAGGTCCCGGCCTGTAAAGGGCATTCATGGCTATCAGGTCTTCAAAACGTTCTGGCTTGAGTTCCCTGAGGTGTTTTTTCATGCCCGGAGACTCAAACTGGAACAATCCGGTTGTTTCGCCGCGACTGTAAAGCTCATAGGTTTCTTTATCCTTGAGCGGCACATTTTCAATATCTACTTTTACGCCTTTGGAGTGTTCAATATTCTTAACCGCATCTTTGATGATGGACAGGGTTTTGAGCCCCAGGAAATCCATTTTCAGCAACCCGATATCTTCCACATAATTGCCGTCATATTGCGTAACATAAGTCAGCTCAGAATCTTTAGCCGTGGTAATGGGAATGTAGTTTTCCAGGTCATCGCGGCCAATGATAATACCGCAGGCATGGGTGCCGATGTTTCTTACTGAGCCTTCGAGTGTTTTGGCATATTGCAGTACCGATTTTATTTCCGGTGAACCCGATTCCAGTTCGCTGTTCAGCTCCTGAGATTGTTTGTAGGCTTTGTCGAGTGTCATGCCGGGTTTTTCCGGAATCATTTTCGCTAAACGGTCAGCTTCTTTCAGCGGCAAACGCTGCACGCGAGCCACATCGCGGATAGCTGACTTGGCACCCATCGTACCAAATGTAATGATATGAGCCACACGCGTGCCGCCATATTTTTTCACTACCCAATCCAGAATACGTGCTCTGCCGTCATCATCAAAGTCAATGTCAATATCGGGCATAGAAATACGCTCCGGATTCAGGAAACGCTCAAACAGCAGGTCGTATTTGATAGGATCTATTTCTGTAATGCGGAGGGCATAAGCTACAGCAGACCCTGCCGCAGATCCTCTGCCAGGCCCTACTGAAACATCCAGTTCTCGTGCCGCCTTTAGAAAGTCCCAAACGATTAGGAAATAACTGGGGAATCCCATTTTTTTGATGGTTTCCAGCTCAAAATCGATACGCTCCCGGATTTCTTCAGTCAGTTCCTCTCCCCACCTTTGTTTTGCTCCTTCGTAAGTAACGTGTCTTAGGTATTCGTTATGGTCAGTGAAATTTTCTGGGAGGACAAACTCCGGCATGATCGGCTCGCGGTTAAGCTTATAAACTTCTATCTTATCAGCGATTTCTTTCGTGTTCTCAAGCGCTTCAGGAATATCAGAAAACAGCACCCGCATTTCGTCCTGCGTTTTCATCCATTCTTGCTGGGTGTAGCGCATGCGGTTTTCATCATCCACGTCTTTGGCTGTATTAATGCAAACCAGCCTGTCCTGCGCAGGAGCATCATGCGCCTCCACAAAATGCACGTCATTAGAGGCTACCAGCTTAACGTTAAACTCTTCGCTGAGTTTTTTCAGCACACCATTCACGTAAGTCTGGTCTTCATACACATTTTTCGTGCGCTCGTCATCGGACGGATGGCGCTGCATTTCGAGGTAAAAATCCTCGCCAAAAATCGCTTTGAATTCTTCTACCACTTGCCGCGCAGCTTCTTCGCCCTGATTCATGATGGTTTGGGCAACTTCTCCTCCCAGGCATGCTGAAAGCGCTATCAGTCCTTCGCTGTGTTTTGTCAGCAGCGCTTTGTCAATACGCGGATGATAGTAATAGCCTTCCAGGTAAGCAAGGCTGGTAAGTTTCATAAGGTTTTGATAGCCCGTAAGGTTTTTTGCCAGAAGCACCAAGTGGTGACCTTTGTCGCGTTTTTCTTCCTTCTTATGCATACTTTGAGGAGCTACATAAAACTCAGAGCCAATTACGGGCTTTATTTGGCTGGCCTTTTTCAGGATTTGTATTTCCTCAAGCTGGGCTGATAGAGCTTTTATATCATCTTTTATGTCTTCTTTTTTGTTTGAGCTGTTTGCGTTTGAGAGCGCAATTTTAAGTTCGGCGATTTGCTTTTGCAGCTCTTCAGGATCGGTTTCCCGGGCTTTTTCTACGGCTTTATTCTGAGTTATGATGGTTTGATGAAAATCTTTTGCGCCGAACATGTTCCCGTGGTCAGTGATAGCCAGTGCCGGCATGTTGTCAAGGGCAGCTTTCCGTGCCAGGTTGCTGATTTTGGCAGTTCCGTCCAGGATGGAATATTGGGTATGCACATGTAAATGGCAGAAGGGCTTGTCAGCGGCTTCACCAGTAGCTTTTTTTGGAGCTTTTGGTTCTGCTTCTGTCATAGAAGTATCCTGTGCATTAACCTGGGCTTTTACAGAAACTCCTGCAGGAGCAACCATATCCGGGTTATGTTTCATGAAATCCTGAAGCATCTCCGGTGTAAAGCCCAGTTTATCGGACGAAATAACCTTAAGTCTGACCAGCTCAAGGAAGCATCGTGCTGTGGCTTCTACATCTGCCGTGGCGTTATGAGCTTCATCAAAACGCTCGTTAAAAAGCGTGAAGTGAAGTTCAGTCAGGTTAGGACGCTTATACCCACCGCCTTTTCCGCCAGGTAGTTGGCAATAATTTATGGATGAATCCATTGTATCTACCGGAGTTTTGTCAAACATCGGTGTTTCGGTTTGTTTCCGGTGATACTCTGCTCCAACAATGTTTAAGTCAAATTGAATGTTGTGACCTACCACAAAGTCGGCTTTATCTAAAGCCTCATTGAATTTATGCAGCAGCCATGTCAGCTCAACGCCTTCTTTGTTAGCTTTTTCGTTCGTGATGCCATGCACTTTGGTGGCGTTGTAGGGAATTTCATACCCTTCGGGTTTAACGATAAAGTCATGGGCATCTATGAGGTTTCCTTTTGCGTCATGAAGCTGCCAGGCGATCTGCACCATGCGTGGCCAGTTGGCGCTGTCAGAAACAGGCGCATTAAAATTTTTGGGAAGTCCGGTAGTTTCCGTGTCAAATATGATAAACATAAAATAATATCTTTGTGATAATCAGTAGTATTGATTTCCTTTTCCGCAACAATTCTGAAAGGATAAAATTAATGCTTTTATTTGGATGTTTTTCGAGTGTTGATAAGTTGTGAATATTATAATTGAATCCGGTTTCATGAGATTCTGGGTTGATTGCAATTTATTGTCATTCTGTTGTAATTAGTAGTAATTGTTTGTAATTTGCTTCGCGTAATTGGTAGTAATTGTTCGTTTTAATGGTCATTTATAGTCATTTGTGGTTATTGATGGTCATTCTGTTGTAATTCATTGTAATT
>JBNJGK010000086.1:0-12215 GCA_051747665.1 Bacteroidota bacterium
GTGAAGCCGGGTAAAAGTACGGAATATCGCCTCAGATATCGTTTTTCCAATGCTTTACCGCTGAACGGTACAAAGATTGACACAAAAGAAGGCTATATAAAAATCAGCAATGAATACCTCGGATCACTGGAGGATAAACAAACCAGCCTTGAAATCAGAGTCAAAACAGCATATGGTTATAAAATAAGTCAATCTCAAAAAGCTGAAGCCGGAATAGATTATCGTTTTGGAGATGTCGGCTCAGCTCATCCTTCGCAAACTTTATGGTTTTACATGGGATATTATGTGAAACTCTGACAGTAAAAACTTCGCTCATACAGAAGATTTGAATGCGTTAAACCATTCAGCCGATTCACTTGTTAAAAAATCCATATTATTGCAAAAAATAAGGATACCATGGCAAAATTACTTTGTATAAAACGAACAAACACAGACCCATATTACAACCTGGCAACAGAAGAGTATGTGCTTCATCACTTTGAAAACGATACGTTTATGCTCTGGCGTAATGAGCCGGCAATCATTGTAGGAAAGCATCAAAACACGCTGGCTGAAATCAATGTAGATTATGTGAAAGAAAAAGACATCCCCGTAGTTCGGCGGCTCTCTGGTGGCGGAGCCGTTTTTCACGATTTAGGGAATTTGAATTTCACATTTACCCAACGTGGAAATAAAGAAGAGCTTATCAATTTCCAAAAGTATACAAAACCTATTATTGATATCCTGAAAGAATTAGGCATCGATGCCCGCTTTGAAGGCCGCAACGATATCACCATTGAAGGCAAAAAGTTTTCGGGAAATGCAGAACATGTCTATCGCGACAAAGTGTTGCACCATGGCACCTTGCTCTTTTCTTCAGAAATGACGGACCTTTCGGCTGCTTTAAAGGTTACTGAAACCAAATTCAAGGACAAAGCCGTGAAATCGGTCAGAAGCCGCGTTACCAATATCAGCGAGCACCTTCCTGAAGAACACAAAGATTTGTCTGTCCTGGATTTCAAAAACCGGGTAATGAACCATATAGTCAATCATTTCCCGGATACAGAGCTCTATCAGTTAACCGAAGAAGACGATCAAGCCATCAAAAAACTGGTAGAGGAAAAATACGAAACCTGGGACTGGAATTTCGGCTATTCACCGCAATACAATTTCTCACAAACCATTAAAACCGACGGCGGTCATATTGAAATAAACCTGGATGTACATGACGGACTCATTAAACAAGCCAAGTTTTACGGAGATTATTTTAACTCCAAACCTACCCATGTGATTGAAGACCTTATGTCAGGAACCCCGCATGAATACAACAAAATCATGGATAAGCTCAATGAGGTTAAATTTAATGACTATTTCAACAAAGTAAATAAAGAAGAATTTGTCAGAGGGATGTTTTAGGGTTAAAAAACAACAATCAGGGGTAAAAAGGGAAAGGACATAAGTTATTTTTTCCCTTTTTTTATAATAGTACTGTTTGATTTAAAAATATTGTAAATTAGTAGTTTAAGGCTGTTTTAACTCTCAAAACCCGGTATTTAAATCTTATCAGAGAATAAAACTTTATTGAATACCTAAATCAAAACTGGTTTTTTCTGCAGATATTTTTAAAAATGCGGATTACATAATTTCTGTCTTTTATAATTATCATTTTAGCAATAAAATACTTGCCACCGTATAAATTGAAATATTAGTATATCCTATTTCTGCTAGTCACTGAAGGTGCAAATTCATTCAGCAATGAATTTACAGAAAATGCATTCTGCAATAAACCAATGGCATAATAAAGGTGTTAAATAGCTCAACAGGTTTGCTTACTAAGAATAATCTTAACAATCCCTGTCATACCGGGGTTAACGTTCTATTCTTATAGAAAACCTGCATAACGAGCTCATCAGGAAAAATATTACCTGCTGCGGCTCATTGTTTTATATCAAGTTTTTTATGAAAATCAAAACATTATCAAACAATAAGCTATGAATATCAATCACCTAATGTTGGCTACTTTTGCGGCACTAATCCTCATTGCAACCGGATGCACACAATCCGATGAAGTTGTGAATGTATACTCAGGACGTCATTATCAGACTGATGAAAAATTATTTAAAGAGTTTACGGAAGAAACCGGTATTAAAGTTAATCTGGTTAAAGCCAATTCGGATCAGCTCATAAATCGTTTGGAAATGGAAGGCAAACGGTCTCCTGCTGATATGATGATTGCGGCCGATGCCGGACGGCTTATTAAGGCCAGGGATAAAGATTTGCTTCAACCCATAGTGTCTGAAAAAGCACTCAGGATAGTTCCACCGCATTTGCGTGACAATGAGAATTACTGGCTTGGCTTCACCAAACGCGCCAGAGTAATTATTTATCCCAAAGAACGCATCAACCCCTCAGATTTGAGCACCTACGAGGCTCTAACCGAAGAAAAATGGCAGGATCGCTTGCTGGTAAGATCATCACAAAACAATTACAACCAAACATTGCTGGCATCCATCATCGCTGCCCACGGAACAGAAAAAGCCACAAGCTGGGCCCGCGGTATTGTCAAAAACATGGCGCGTAGTCCGGTAGGAAATGATCGCGATCAGATTAAAGGTATTGCTGCCGGTGAGGGCGACCTGGCCATTGCAAACACTTACTATATCGGGCAGATGCTCAACTCAGCCAGCCAAGAGGAACGCAAAGTAGCAAGGCAAATGGAAATTTTCTTCCCCAATCAGGATGGCCGCGGGGCTCATATGAACATCAGCGGAATAGGAATAACGGCTCATGCTAAAAACTACGACAATGCTGTTTTGCTTACTGAGTTTTTGCTAAATAAAAAAGCGCAAAGGGCATTTGCTGAAGAAAACCATGAATACCCTGTTAATGAAGAAGTCAAACTGCCTGCGTTATTAAAAACATGGGGCGATTACAAACCCGATACCCTCTCGTTGCATCGGCTGGGCAAACACCTGGAGCAAGCTATGATAGCTTTTGATAATGCAGGCTGGGAATAATTTAACATGTTGCAGCATATTAAAAATCAACTTACGCCAACCTTAAGGCGAAATTTTTCCAATGGATGGATGGGAATCTTACTGTTCATAAGTATTGCAGTAGGATTCCCGCTATTTATCATTTTTTCAAACCTTTTTCAGGAAGCTGATGCCGCATGGCGCCATATAACCAACAACCTGCTTCCTGATTATATTTTGAATACACTTATACTTACCTCAGGTGTTGCTCTGCTTGTATCTGTGATTGGTGTTTCCACTGCTTGGTTGGTTACGATGTATGAGTTTCCCGGAAGAAGCATTTTGCAGTGGCTGCTGATACTGCCGATTGCAATTCCAGGTTACATTCTTGGATTTACCTGGGGGGGAATCCTTGATTACACATCACCAGTATATGTTTTCCTCAGAAACACGTTTGGAGTAGACACAGGACAGTTTCTTTTCTTCAATCTTTTGTCACTGCCCGGAGCAATTATGATCTTTTCTCTCTCATTGTATCCATATGTATATCTGTTGGCACGAACATGGTTTGCACAACAGTCGGCGTCTATCCTTGAAGCGGCTTATGCCTCAGGACGAAATTCATCTTCCGTTTTTTTCACTGTAGCCCTTCCCCTATCGCGCCCTGCTTTTATTGCCGGTGTATCGCTGGCGCTGATGGAGGTATTAAACGATTATGGCCTTGTAAGTTATTTTGGAATCAATACCTTTACTACCGGCATCTTCACGGCCTGGTTTTCTTTCGGCAGTCCGGTGGCTGCTGTAAAATTAAGCGGTTACCTGATGGTTTTTGTACTGATTCTGCTGTTTACAGAACGCCTGCAAAGAGGAAACCGTAGATATGATGCACTGGGAAGCCATTACAGACCTCTCAGCAAGAAAAAAACATCCCCATTAAACGGATTCATCGCCATGGTGGTTACTTCCATACCCGTTTTACTTGGATTTATCATACCCGTTTTCATGCTTATCTACTGGAGTATTCAAACCAGCCATTTAACGCTGGATTCCCGCTTTTATAATTTGCTGTGGAACAGCTTTATACTTGCAGCCATTTCAGCAATCGCTGTCTCTCTGCTGGCCTTAATAATCAGCTTCACGGTACGTACATTTCCTTCAAAAGCAGCGCGCTTTATGGCACAATTTGCAAGCATAGGTTATGCCATTCCGGGCGCTATCATAGCTGTGGGACTTCTCGTACCATTTATCTGGATTGACAACCAACTCATAAAACTATCAGGGGGAGATGCCGGATTATTAATTACGGGCACTTGGTTTACACTGATTTTTGCCTATACTGTCCGCTTCATGGCCGTTGGTTTTAATAACATTGACAGCAGTATGGACAAAACACCGGTTTCGCTTGATGAAGCATCGCGCTCATTAGGTGCGTCGCACAAAAAAACGCTGTGGAACGTTCTGATACCTTTAATTCGTCCGGGAATATTAAGTGGCGCTTTGTTGGTATTTATTGATGTGTTGAAAGAACTGCCTTTAACACTGATTCTACGTCCATTTAATTTTGACACGCTTGCTATACGCGCCTTTGAATATGCCTCTGATGAAAGAGTTCCGGAGGCTGCTCCGGCTTCCCTGGTAATTGTCCTGACAGGTTTGCTGGCCGTTATCCTTTTAAAAAATACACTTAAAACACAGGAATATGCCCATCGTTCTTGAAGCACAAAACCTTACAAAAACTTACGCTGGAAACAGCAGTCCCTCTCTCAGGAATTTTGCTCTGGAGGTAGAAGAAGGACAAATCGCTGCGCTGCTGGGAGAGAGTGGTAGTGGCAAAACCACTGCGCTGAGAATCATAGCAGGCTTCGAAAACGCAGAGCAGGGTTCGGTTATTATTAATAACAAACTGATGGCTGATAGAAACACAAGCACAGAACCTTATGAAAGAGGAACCGGAATTATGTTTCAGGATTATGCTTTGTTTCCCCATAAAACAGTTTGGAAAAACATCACCTTTGGTTTGCATAGGCTCACGAAACAAAAACAACAACAAGCTGCTGAAAATGCCTTGCAACTAACCGGCCTGAAAGGCTTTGAAAACCGATATCCGCATCAGCTTTCGGGAGGTCAGCGTCAGCGTGTTGCCCTGGCAAGAGCGCTTGCCCCTGCCCCGCAAGTTCTACTCATGGATGAGCCCTTTTCAAACATAGACACCATGAAAAAAATGCAGATCAGAGAAGAGATTAAGAGCATACTGAAAACCGCCAAGGCCACCGCTGTTTTTGTGACGCATGACACCAAAGATGCTATGGCTATAGCCGACACCGTGACGATGCTGCGTGAAGGTGCTGTTCTGCAAAAAGGCACGCCGGCAGAAATTTACCGTCATCCGGTTAATGAATATACCGCACGATTTTTTGGAAAAGTCAATGTTTTTCAGGCAACAATTACAGACAGAAATACAGTGAATTCTGAAGCAGGAATCCTCAAAACAGTTACGGATACTTCTGATTTTAAGCATGATAAAGTTAAGGTTACCATCAGGCCCAATGCGTTTTCGGTTCACACTAAACCCCGTCCGGGCGCTATTCCAGTAAAGGTTCAAAAACATATTTTTTTGGGCGAATACACCGAACTCATTTGCAAATCATCTATTCCCGATAAAAAGCCGGTGGAAATACTGGTGCATATAAATCCAGAGCTAAAAATATCAGAAATACAGTTATATCTAACTGTAAACCAGAACGATGTTTGGGTTATGGAAGCTTAGCAACCAATAAATCAGCATTCGGCAATATTATTAAAAAGCAGAATCAACACATGGCCGATTCTGCTTTTTGTTTTGTTTAAAATGTTGTCCTGAAAATGATTAGCAATCATTTGACTTCAGGGTAAGTAAACTCTAAATGCCTCCTTCAAAAATCAACTTTTCAAAATCTCCTGCCCAAAGGTTTTGCCATATTCTACAGCTTGCTTTGAGTCATCCTCGTTGGGTTCGAACTTAATAAATACACCATCGCCCACAACTTTAAGCTTCAACTGCCTGAGCATGTTGTTCAGCATAGAAGAAGCCTCTCCGCTCCAGCCGTATGAACCGAAAGATCCGGCCAGCTTGCCTTTTTCCCGCAAAGGTGTCATCACTCCAAAAAGTTTGTAAACCGGCAGCAAAATGTTTTGGTTTATTGTTGGCGATCCAACTATAATCGCATTAGCACGCGTCACTTTTTCTTCCATCTCTCCCACTGACATCATCTCGATATCGCAGACATCCACTTCCACGTCCGTTGTGGTTTCTTTGATTCCGGCAGCAATGCCTTCTGCCAGTTTCCCGGTTTTATGATAAGCAGAAACATATGGGATAAAAACCCGGTTTTTGTCAGGGAATTTCACCGCTTCTTTAGCATATTTTTCCGATAAATCCACCCATTTTTTCCAGTCGTTGAGCAGCAGCGGACCATGACCGGTTAGGACAGCCTCGATTTCGAGTGGTTTTATCTTTTCAATCGCCTTAAGCATAAACTTACTGAACGGCTTTAGAATTACATCGAAATAGTATTTAAAGGCATCTTCAAAATCACCGACCTGATTATCAATCATCCGCTCATCGCAATAATGGCAGCCAAAACTGTCGCAGGTAAACAAGAATTTATCTTCTTTCAGGTAAGAATACATCGTGTCAGGCCAATGCAGGTTTGGCGCTCCGATAAACTCAATGGTTTTGTTGCCCAAATCCAGCGTATCGCCGTTTTTCACTACTTTGCTGTTAAAATCAGGGCCAATCATATCCCGCAAATATCGAATGGCATTGCCTGAACCCACTACAGTAGCATTTGGCGCCAGGTTAAGCAGGTTACGGATATTTCCGGAGTGATCGGGCTCGGTGTGATTCATGATAATGTATTCAATATCACCCGGATCGGTTACTTGTTTGATTTTTTCAAGATAAGTATCCCAAAAACCTTCCTTGGTGGTTTCAACAATTGCCTTTTTGTCTGCATTAATAAAATAGGAATTGTAGGTCGTGCCATCCTCTGTTTCCATCACCACGTCGAATGTAACCAAATTCGGATCTAAAACTCCTATCCACTTTACGTCGCTGTTAATGTCAATTACTTTGTTGTCTGTCATTATCTTCTAAATTTTATTATCGGTTTAAAACTTAACTCTTAACATAACCCGGTTGTTCAGCCTATGAGTCCAGATTTAGCTCCATCTGATCATCTCTTTTATCCTCTTCACCTTGTTGTTCTTCGTCCTCCGGATGCTTCTGCATTTCTTCCTGAACTTCATCAAGCTCATCTTCTTCGCAAGGTTCCGGGTCCAAAACCTTAACCTCTTCAATCTCGTATCGCGACAAGCGATTGCCCATCGCTTTATAGCTTTTCACATCAATAAAGTTTTCCAGCTCTATGATTTCATTTTCTTTGGGTTTCCTGCGCTTCTCATTATCAAAAACCAATTCTATCCTCGGACACCTGTCGGATGTGAAATAGACCATTTTGGTCTCTTTATGATCATCCAGATAAGTTTGTGGCTTCTCAGAAACTTCGGGCTGAAAACGCTTAACAAAATACTGCTGCTTCTCTCCATTCCAGTATACTAAGGTGTAAATGCGGTTTTCGTCAAATTTTTCGATGCGATCCGTATTTTCTTCAAAATGTGTCGTTAGTTCGTATCCATGAAAAGTAAACCAACGCTGACCATAAAAGGTAATGATTTTATCATCGCTCTTGAACTCTCCCAGGTATCTGCCGTATTCCTCCCGGTTCAGCCGCATCACATTTTCATCAAGCCAAATGTCGATACCTCCCAGCGTAGAAATCCCTTCCTCTTTCTTTTTGATTTGACGCACAGCCCGTTTGGTTACGATTATTCCTTTTGCTGAGCGCGTGCGGATAAACAGCTCGCTGAAATCGAAATCGAGGGTTGTTTTTTTCAGCCGCGGGCGTGGATACAGTTTTACGTTAACCACCTCTGCTTCACCATTCGGGTTGGCGGAAAAGTAAAAAACCTTCGATTTTTCCTTACCCTGAGTAAGATCATATTCTCGGTCCCGGGTAATTCCTTTAACAGGAAAACGCTTAGCCAGGTAAGGACCTGTCAGTCCATCACGGTATATCATGTTGTAGATGGTACGCTCGTCGTTTCGTTTAAAAATGTCAATGTGGATGATGTTTTTCCCCACATACACTTTTTCATCTACTTTGGTAACCATAAAAGTGCCGTCTGCCCTGAATACGATCAAATCGTCAATATCACTGCAATCGGTAATATATTCCGCTTTGCGCAGACCTGTTCCGGCAAATCCTCCCTCTCTGTCGAGGAAAAGCTTTTCAGAAGCAACAGCCGCCATGGAAGCTTCAATATTTTCAAAATCGCGAAGCTCTGAGAGGCGCTCCCGTCCTTTTCCGTATTTCTTTTTGATGTGTTGATAAAACCGGATCGTATAATCTACAATATTTTCAAGGTTATACTCTACTTCTTTCAATTCTTCATTGAGCTTTTTCATCAGCTCATCGGCTTTAAAAGAATCGAACTTAGATATGCGTTTTATTTGAATTTGGGTGAGCTTGATGATATCATCGCGGGTGATTTCCCGGTAAAACTGCTTTTTAAACGGCTCCAGTCCTTCATCAATAATCCGGATAATCTCTTCAAATGTTTCGGCATCTTCGATATCCCTGTAGATGCGGTTTTCAATAAATATCTTTTCAAGAGAAGACATCAGCAGCTTTTCAAGCAACTCCCCTTTCCTGATTTCCAGCTCCCGCGTAAGTAAGGTTTTTGTTTGCCAGACCGAATGCCGGAGGATATCACTCACGCCTAAAAACCTGGGCTTATCCCCGTCAATCACACACGCATTCGGTGATATGGACACTTCGCAGTTTGTAAAGGCATAAAGTGCATCGATGGTTTGATCCGGTGAAACACCACTCGCCAGGTGCACCTGTATTTCTACATTTTCAGCCGTATTATCATCAATTTTCTTTATTTTGATTTTGCCTTTTTCATTGGCGCCCAGAACACTATCTATTAAACTGTTTGTATTTTGTCCATAGGGAATTTCAGAAATAATAAGTGTTTTACGGTCGAGTTTCGTGATTTTAGAGCGAACACGGATACGGCCTCCTCTGACGCCATCGTTATATTTGCTGACATCAACCTGCCCTCCACCCGGAAAGTCGGGATAAAGTGCAAAATCTTTACCCTTCAGTACGTTTACCGAGGCATCAATCAACTCATTAAAATTATGAGGCAATATCTTGGATGCCAATCCAACAGCAATACCTTCCACTCCCTGAGCGAGCAAAAGCGGGAATTTCACGGGCAGCGCAACAGGTTCTTTATTACGGCCATCGTAAGATAGCGTCCACTCCGTAGTCTTAGGATTAAACACCACCTCTTTGGCAAACTCAGAAAGCCGGGCTTCTATGTAACGTGGCGCAGCAGCGCTATCGCCGGTAAGGATATTCCCCCAGTTTCCCTGGGTATCAATCAGCAGGTCCTTTTGCCCCAAAGCCACGAGCGCATCGCCTATAGCAGCATCACCGTGGGGATGATATTTCATGGTATGCCCGATGAGATTAGCTACTTTGTTGTAGCGGCCGTCATCGAGGTCTCGCATAGCATGCAAAATACGGCGATGTACCGGTTTTAGGCCGTCAAAAATGGATGGCACAGCCCGCTCTAAAATGACATAGGAAGCATAATCAAGAAACCAGTTTTCGTACATACCTCCCAGGGAAACTGTCCGGTGCCATGAACCGTTCTCCTTACCTTTTTCGGTTTCGTTTCCCTGAGGGTCTTTGTTTTGATCTTCTATGTCTGACATGCAATTTTTTCTTTTATGCTATTGTTAACAGGCATTTACAGTACAATTTGCTTTGCCTGATATATCTGCGTTTTACCGCTCTGATTGAAGTGCGAAAATAAGATTTTTTAATGTTACTTCAGAAAGCGCAGCAAAAAGACTTCCACAGCAACAAAAAACAATGTGAGCCACAGAAACATACGCCACAACTCTTTTCCGGTTCCTGCTTTTGTTACAGAACGCCTGTCATCAGTATCCGCATTCACAAAAATGTTTGCATATTCCGGGAAAACAGACTCAGACCAATTTTCAATCTCCTGAGCCGACATCACGGCAAGTTCAGATTCGAGCGGATCACTGTTAAAAGCCAACACCTTGATTCGTGCAGTATCCTGCATCAGATGATAATGTCCGGGCTCCTCCACATAAGGTCTGATAAACAAGCGGTTGTTATTTCTTATAAGCGCCGGAATCGATTCCTGGCCGTCATCTTGCTTTTTTAACCTGACCACAACTTCGCTTTCTTCTTTTATATCTGAATCTATCGGAATCGTCTGCTCTTTATCGGTTAGATAATACAGCGTGCCGGTTTTCTGGCTCACAACAGCCATGCGATGGAATACGGGAACAAAGAGCGGATGCCTCGGAAGATTCGTGAATTCAGGTTTCAGAGGAGCAGTCAAGGCATAAACGTGTTGCGAAGCATTTCGGCGATGCATCAAAAACGGTTCTCCGTTATCAAGGCGCATTATCACATCCGTTTCAGCGGAAGGCGTTACAGGATAATAGCGAGACACTTTAGGCAGATCAAATTTCTTATCACCGCTGTTGTCAATACGTTCATAAAAAACATTATCAAACAACATGTGCTTCTCTGACAGCGTGTTAACCTGAAAATCACCGGTGTCTGTTGCTGCAAACTGCCCGATGTTAAACAACCCGGCAAGCCTGCGATTAACTTCCTGTTCATCAGACGGTATGAGAACAATATCAGAAGTGTTTTTGGTTTGCTCCAGCGTTCTTTGCAATCCGGAAGGAACAGAAGTAAGTCCGTTAAGAATAATCAAGTGATTTTCAGGTAATTGCGAATAGTTGATTTTCAGCCTTTCGGCAGACTGAAACTGAATCAGCGAGTCGCGCCCGAAAAGTCGCTCTGTAAAAGGACTGGGTTTATCGTCATAAATCTCCAGTACACGCGTTTGTTTCCTTATGTTGAAACTAAAGTAGAAGTAATCATCAAAAGTAATCGGGCTATCTTCAATGTGCAGCACTCCTTCATGATAGCCTGTTTCACGGTTCAAAAAAGAGAGAGAGGCTTCCGCTTTTCCACCGGCGGGAACAGAAAAACTGCTAATCGCTCGCTGCGTACCATTTATTTTAAGGGTTAATGGGATTTTTTCATAGTCTTGCGTACCCGAGTTCCGTATTTGCACTTTTAGCTTTGCATTCCGGTTAACCTGTAGTGTGGGATTTTCAAACCAACAACTGTCGATATATAAATTGGCGGGTTTTGCTCCCTGCTGCGAAATCAGTGTCAGGTCTGCGGTGCTGTCAGGTTCTGCCATCTCTTCATCAAACACCGATTTCTGAAAATCCGATAGCACGAAAATCTTTTGATTGGCTGCCTCCACATCCTGTATTCTTTGCCAGACATCGCTAAATAAGCGGGTTACTGAAGATAGCTCCGTAGTTTCTACCTGGCTTATAAAGCTTTCCATGTCGGTAAACCGGTTCCGGGAGGCCTCAAAATCGTTTGTTACCAAACGAAATCGCTCAGCAGGTCCATACTGACGTGCAATCTCCAGAGCCTGGCTTTTCGCTTCAGAAAGCAGCATCCCGCCCCCTCCGGGGATTTGCATACTCAAAGAATTATCAAGATAAACGGTAATGTGCTTTTGTCCACGGTTTGCTACATCTGCCTGGCTGCTTTGATCCGGAATCACCGGCTGCGCAAACGCAAAAACCAGCATGATAATAGCAAGAATCCGGCTAAGCAAAACCAAAAGATGCTTTAGCCGCGATTGCTTTTGGGTTTCCGATTTAGCCAGTTTTAAAGCCGAGATATCACTAAAATATATCGTTTTATATCGCCGAAAGCGAAACAAGTGTATGATGATTGGCAGCGAAATCGCCAGCAAACCCCACAAAATAAAAGGCTGAAGAAATATCATATTGAAGTTCTGAATTCATGTACAATTGTTTTCCCTGTTACAGGATGCATCAAAACCTGATAAAGCACTGCACAAACCTCTGCAAACTTGCATTCCCATCCAGGCAAAACGTTATTTTAAGCGTAATTCCGGTTAAAATTCAATTTGTACAAAAATACAATAAATGAGGATTAGTGCACAAATCAAATTATGATTACCTTTACATAGTAGCGGATAGAAAGCTGTGAGTAGAAAACAGTAAAGACGCGATAAATCGCGTCTCCACGGTTGGAAGCTCTGGTT
>JBNJGK010000087.1:0-11967 GCA_051747665.1 Bacteroidota bacterium
GGAAACAGGAGTTCTTTTCGAAGGAAGAAGGGGAGCAAAAGCCCTCTCCCTGGGGAGGTACCGATAACTATCGGCATGGGTGAGGGGAACAAGGCATAAAAGGATAATAATTCAACCACTATGAACAAAAGGAATGCACAATGGACACAAGAAGAGCTGTAGAATTCACAAAAAAAAGAAACAGAATATTATGAATGAAAGAATAAAAAAACTAAGGCAAAACAGCCTTGATGCTGTGGAAACGCTATCGGCGGAAAGGGCCAGACTGATAACTGACTTTTATAAGAGCGGCGTGTCGCGTGGTTGGTCGGTTCCGGTACAGCGTGCGAAAGCATTTTATTATCTGCTGGAAAACAAAGCTATATGCATTAATGAGGATGAACTGATTGTAGGTGAGCGCGGCCCCGCGCCAAAAGCGACACCCACCTATCCTGAAATCACGCTGCATTCCCTGCAGGATTTGGATATCCTTAACTCTCGTCAGAAAGTAGCCTTTCGCGTTTCGGCTGAAACACGCGAGGTATATGAAAATGAAATTATTCCTTTCTGGACGGGCAAGACCAACCGTGACAGAGTCTTTGAAGCCATGACGCCGGAATGGATTACAGCTTATGAAGCCGGCGTTTTTACGGAATTTCAGGAACAGAGGGCTCCGGGCCATACGGTGGCGGGCGACAAAATCTATAAAAAAGGGATGAAAGATATCCTTAGTGATATTGATGGCCAAATGGCTGAGCTGGACTTTTTCAAAGACCCTGAAGCATACGAAAAGCGTGAGGAGCTGAAGGCAATGCGCATTTCCGCAAAAGCGATAATCATGTATGCAGCAAGACATGCTCAGGTTTTGGAACAGCAAGCAAAGGAAACCTCGAATACAACGCGACGGCAAGAACTGAAAAAAATGGCTGAAATATGCCGGAATGTACCGGCTAACAAACCCCGGAGTTTTCATGAAGCCTTGCAATACTATTGGTTTGTGCATCTGGGTGTGATTACAGAGCTTAATCCATGGGACTCTTTCAATCCCGGACGGCTCGACCAGCATTTATATCCGTTTTATAAACAGGATCTTAAAGAAGGCATCATAACTCATGAGCAGGTAACGGAATTGCTGCAAGCGTTCTGGATTAAATTCAACAACCATCCCTCACCACCCAAAATCGGTGTTACAGCGCAGGAAAGCAACACCTATACTGATTTTGCGCTGATTAATCTTGGAGGTGTTACCCCAAACGGTCATGATGCGGTAAATGAACTCAGCTACATCATACTGGATGTGATAGAAGAGATGCGCATTCTGCAACCCAGTTCCATGGTACAGATCAGTCGGAAATCGCCGGATGCCTTCATTGACCGCGCTTTAAAAATTGCTAAAACCGGATTTGGCCAACCTTCTTTCTTTAACACAGATGCCATTGTCCAGCAACTGCTGCTGCAAGGGAAATCCATCATCGATGCACGTAACGGAGGAGCAAGTGGATGTGTGGAAACCGGCGCTTTCGGGAAAGAAAGTTACATCCTTACGGGATACTTTAACCTCACCAAAGTGCTTGAAATAACACTAAATAACGGTATTGACCCTGCTACCGGTAAAAAAACCGGAATAGACAATGGAGAATTCAAAAAGCTACAGACTTTTGAATCTTTGCAAGAGGCTTTCAAACAGCAACTACAATATTTCATAGATATCAAAATCCGGGGCAATAATGCGATTGAAAAAATATTTGCCTATCATCTTCCGGTGCCTTTTTTATCGCTGATCATTGATGATTGCATTGATAAAGGAATTGATTACAATGCCGGAGGCGCCCGATACAATACCAGCTATATCCAGGGAGTGGGACTTGGCAGCATCACGAACAGCCTGGCGGCTTTGAAGCAATGTGTTTTTGAAGAAGGTAAAACCGATATAAAAGCCTTAATAACAGCGTTAAATTCAGATTTTGAGGAAGATGAAACTTTGCAGAAAGCGCTTTCTGAAGACCCTCGAAAGTATGGAAATGACGACGATGAAGTCGATCAGCATGCCACTTTTGTTTTCGATGCCTTTTTTAATGCCGTAAACGGCAGGCTTACCGCCCGCGGTGGAAAATTCCGTATCAATATGCTGCCCACAACCAGTCATGTATATTTTGGTTCTAAAATTGGCGCTACGCCTGATGGCAGAAAAGCCGGCCAACCGCTAAGTGAGGGAATATCTCCTGTTCAGGGAACCGATCGCTGCGGCCCAACGGCGGTTCTAAAATCAGCAGCTAAAATTGATCATATCAAAACCGGAGGAACATTGCTGAATCAGAAGTTTTCACCCTCTTTTTTTAAAACAGACGACGACATTAAAAAACTCAGGTATCTTATCCGCGGTTATTTCAGGATGGACGGACATCATATCCAGTTTAATGTAGCCGATGCTGACACCCTTCGCGACGCCCAGAAACATCCCGAAAAACACCGGGACCTGATCGTGAGGGTAGCAGGATACAGCGATTATTTCAATGATTTAGGGAAGGATTTGCAGGATGAAATCATCCGCCGGACAGCCCATGAAAGCGCTTAAACAAACTTCTTAAGGTGTGCAACAATTTCATTGGGATTCATAATTGCTTTTGCTGCTCCCATCTCCTTAGCCACTTTTGGCATGCCGTAAATCACAGCGCTTTTTTCGTCCTGGGCGATCGTATAAGCGCCTTTTTCCTTCAGTTTAAGGAGTCCTTGTGCCCCATCGCTGCCCATGCCTGTAAGAAGTATGGCCGTGATATCGCGCGAAGCGAAAGGCAAAGCAGAGAAGAAAAGCTTATCCACAGAGGGACGCACATGGTTTAGCGGAGGCCCCTGCGTAATCCGTGCTTTGATACCATAAGCATTTTGCTTTAGCTCAAGATGGCGGTTTCCGGGAGCTATGAGCACTTGATTCTTCACCAGCATGTCGTCGTTTTCGGCTTCTTTTACATAAAAAGGGCATGTTTGGTTCAGTTGACGGGCAAATAAATAAGACATTTGCTCCGGGATATGCTGAACAACAACAATAGGTGGAATGCCTGAAGGCAAGCGCGTGATAATCTCAGAAATTGTACGCGTGCCGCCTGAGGAAGCGCCCATCAAAACCAACTTGTTGCTTCCGCCGTTTAGCGTTGGATTGGTTTGGATATGTTTATCCATATTTTTTTCGGGGGTAAAGCGGGTTATTTTACTATTAGACGCCGCCCAGATTTTTTCAAGCAAATTCTTCCGGCCTTCATGATCAGTGGGTGTTATGTCGCTTTTAGAGATCACTTCTACAGCACCTTCACGCAGGGCTTCCATGGCTGCCTCTATTTGATTGATATTCTGGCTGGTGATGATAATAACCGGAAGGGGATGCTGACGCATAATTTTTTTCAGGAAAGTCAGTCCGCTCATGCGGGGCATTTCGATATCCAGCGTAACCAGATCAGGCGCCTCCCGGGCAATCATTTTAACGGCCTCATAAGGATCGCCTGCTGTTCCACTAACTTTAAAGCGATCGTCAGATGCTATCAAATCCCGAAGATATTGCTGCATATACTTCGAGTCATCCACTATCAGTATTTTCTTAGCGCTTTGCATCATTTCAGTTTTTGTCTGGCTTCAGGTACGGGCATGTCAAACATTTTCATACGGTTAATATATCGCTGTTGTACCTTTCCTGTCTTGGTGTAAAAAATAATTTTGCGCCCCTGTTCTCCACCTGTGCTTTGCGCAGCTATATGGATACGCTCATCCTGTAACAGACGGATTGCCAGTTCTGCATTCCGTAAACCTACATGGTCTTTACTGTTGTTAAATCCCAACACATTACCACCACCAAAAACCTTAGCGACAAGGTCGCGGCGGCGTGAACCGTTATCTAACATCCGCGCAAGCAATCTTTCAATGGCTATATTACCATATTTTGGAGATGCCAATCCTTTCCCATTCCAGAATGGCAGCATGAAATGATTCATTCCGCCTGTTTTTTTCCGCTCATCAAAAAGACACACAGCTACGCAAGAACCCAGAATGGTATGGATTTCCATTTCTGTTGCAGCTAATTTGATTGTAGAAGGATAAAGATAATGCTTGTTAGTTCCTGACATTTATAATGTTTCTCCGGGTTCCTGGTCTCCGTTTTCAAAAAAGATTTCATCGCTATTGGTTTCCATCATATCTGCCGGCATTTCAGGCAGCGCTATGGTAAACCGCATGCCTGTTGCTGTGCTTGTTGCATGAATCTCTCCATTGAGAAGTTCTGCCAGTTCGCGGCAAATGGATAAGCCTATACCGCTGCCGGGATTTAAGGAATGAATGCGGTTATCAAGTTGCCTGAAACGATCGAAAACAACTTCTAACTGTTCTTCTGAGATTTGATTTCCCTGATTCTCTGTTTCAAAAATGAGTTTGTCATCCATTAAACGGCTTCTTACTGTCAATATGCTTGCTTTATCTGAAAACTTAATGCCATTGGAAAGCAGATTCTTTACAATAAGTTCCAGTTTGTCTTTATCCGTTCTGAATTCCGTATTTTTAGTAAAATCAATATCCTTTTCCAGTTTCAGCTCCTTTTTTTCCATTTCCTTTTCATACTCTTTCAGAGCCGTATCAATAACAGAAACCGGAAAAACCGTTTCAATATCCCTTTCCATCTCGCCGGCTTCAATCTTAGCCGCTGTAAAAAGATTTTTCAATTGAAAATCCAAAAACATGGCTTCATCATATACATAGCCAATCATTTTCTGCAGCTCATCATAATCTGAGATTTTTCCTTTTCTCAAACTGTCAGAAATAGTAAGGATAGCCGTAAATGGATTGATGATTTCATTGGAAATCCGGGCAATAAAATGACTTTTAAATGCCTCGGCGTCCTGCAACTTCCGGTTTACATCCTGTAGTTGTATACGCAAGGCATCTCGCTCTTTTATTGCATTTTGAAACTCCTCTATCCGGTTCTTCATTGTTTCAAGAAGTTCGATATCTTTATTATTCGTCATTATCTTTGTTTTTTGAAATCAGTTGATTGAATATCGTAACCAAATTTTCTTTTTTAAAGGGTTTATAGATGTATTCATCCATACCCACTTTAAAGCACTTTTCTTTATCTTCTGCGGCAGCATTAGCTGTAACGGCCACAATAAACGCTTTCTCCCGGCGGTCTTCCCTTTCTTGTGCCCTGATACGCTCAGTGGCTTCATATCCGTCCATCAGCGGCATGTGCAAATCCATAAAAATCAAATCGTAGTCTTTTTCCCGTGCTTTCTCTACGGCTACTTTCCCGTTTTCGGCCAGTTCCACCTGCTGGTTCATCTGCTTCAGCAACATCGTGGATACTTTTTGGTTGATAGCGTTATCTTCTACCAACAAAATCCGGAATTGAACTTTGGGGTCCAGCAGTTTTTGCGCCTGGGCTTTTTTCTTCTTCAATTCATCCGGATTCCCTTTTTTCAGTTTAATCGTAAAATAGAAATCCGAGCCTTTAGCAGGCTCACTTTCCACGCCGATATACCCGCTCATCATCCTTGCCAGGTTGCGCGATATGGCCAGCCCCAGCCCGGTGCCCCCGTGTTTGCGTGTTGTTGACACATCAGCCTGCGAAAAGGCCTTAAACAGCTTTTGTTTAGATTCATCATCGATACCTATACCCGTATCTATCACTTCTCCAAGCAAAGTCACATGCGCTTCATCCTGCTTTTTGACAGATACCTTTACTGTAACGCCGCCCTTTTTCGTGAACTTAATGGCATTGGATATCAGGTTCATAAATATCTGCTTGATACGAACCGTATCGCCCTTTAAAACCGGAGGAATGCGTTCATCCACGTCAAGTTTCAAATACAAACCTTTTTCCCTGGTCTTGGATTTGAAAAGCGCCATGACATCTTCGAGGTTCTTCTGCAAATCAAAAGGGATTTCTTCCAGCGTCATCTTACCGGCTTCAATCTTAGACAAGTCTAAAATATCATTGATTATAGTCAGCAACAAATCCGTACTGGATTCAATAATCTGCAAATATCCTTCTTGTTCCTGATCCAGCTTTGTTCCTTTTAGCAAGTCAACCACACCCAAAATCCCGGATATAGGCGTACGTATTTCGTGACTCATATTGGCCAAAAACTCGCTTTTAATTTGCGATCCTTTCTCCGCTTCTTCTTTAGCTCTCACCAAATTTTCTTTAGAACGCTTTAGTTCAAGGTGATTCCGGATACGGGCTATCAGCTCAGATTTGTTAAACGGTTTGGTAACATAATCCATAGCCCCGGCCTTAAAACCTTTAATCGTATTTTCTTCATCGTTCTTAGCCGTAATGAAAATGACCGGAATATCTTTTGTGTCATCATGCTGCTTTAGTGTTTCCAAAACCTGAAACCCATCTATTTCCGGCATAACAATATCCAGCAAAATCAAATCAAAAGGATTCGCCCTGACTTTTTTCAGGGCCGTTCTACCTGATAAAGCCGTGGCAATTCTTAAATCAGGAGCATCCAGAATGCTCTTTATCAAATCCAGACTTGCCTGGCTGTCATCTACTACAAGAATATTGTATTGTGGTTTGTTGTCTTGTTGTGTCATATTGCAATTTTTTGAAAAATGTTAGGCCCGGCCTTCTTAAGCGGTAACTGAAAACCCAAAACGTTTTCAGCATGCCCGATAAAAAGATAACCTCCTGTAGCCAAATTATTCAGAATTTTTGTAAGTACTTTATACTGTACTTCTTTATGAAAATAAATCAGTACGTTTCTGAAGAAAACGATATCAAACTGATGAGGTAATTCATACGACTCTGTCATAAAATTCAAGTAACGAAAAGAAGCTTTTTTTCTTATTTCAGGAATAATTCTCACCAAAGGCATTTGCGGATTCTTGTTTCTGAGAAAATACTTCTTCCTGATATTCAGCGGAATGTCTGTGATATCTTTTTCATGATACACCGCTTTCCTGGCTTTTTTTAATACGGGATCAGATATATCCGTTCCCAGAATGCTAAAATCGAAATTATATTCATGGCGAACTTCCTGCATCAGGATTGCCAGCGAATAAACCTCTTCGCCACTGGCACAGCCGGCGCTCCAGATTTTTAAAAAAGTTTTTTGCTTCAGCAAAGCAGGCAGTATTTCATTTTCAAGATAGCTGAAATGCTGCGCCTCGCGGAAAAAATCCGTTTTATTCGTACTGATAAAATTAAGCAGGTAAAGCACTTCATGTTTTCCTTTCTGCGGATGCGAAACGAAATCAGAATATGTCTTAAAGTCCTGCATATCTAACTGATAAAGTCTTTTTTTGAGCCTGTTTTGGAGCATCACTTTTTTTTCGGGAGGCATTTTAATACCGCTCTCGCGTTCAATTATCGCTGCAAGACGTTTAAAATCCTCATCGGTTAAAGATGCCCTGTAAGCTTGCTCAAAAAGACGTGTATTATCCATTGCTGTTAATATTGCTCATATTCCTTATCCAGGTCATCATCATCCAGATTATACTGTATTCCTTTTTTTGATGCTGATTGACTTTGCTGCCGATGTTGTTTTTCCTCAAAGTGACGATATTGCTTCGACGCTTCCCGCTTGATTTCCTGCAGGGCCTGCTCTTTTACCTGGAAAAACCGGATAGCATCCTGCAGTTGCTGTGCCTGCGAATCGAGCTCTTCAGAGCTGGTAGCCATTTCTTCTGATGAAGCTGCGTTGCTTTGTGTAATCTGGTTTAGCTGCTGAATCGTACTGTTGATTTGTTCTCCGGCAGAGTTTTGCTCTATGCTTGCCGAAGATATTTCTCTTATGAGTTTGATGGCTTTTTCGATGTTCGGCAACATTTCTACCAGCAGATTACGTGTTTTAGAGGTGATTTCTACGCTGGAGCTTGAGAGTTTATCGATTTCACCGGCAGCCTGCCGGCTTCTTTCGGCAAGTTTACGTACTTCTGAAGCCACCACCGCAAACCCCCGGCCATGCTCTCCGGCCCTGGCAGCCTCCACGGATGCGTTCAGCGCCAGAATATTAGTCTGATAAGCGATGTCGTTGATGATGCTGATTTTTTCGGCAATGGACTTGATGGCATCCAGGCTGTCGCGCGATGAGTTCCCCAGCGAATCGATGTGCTGTCCTACTTCATTGGCAATCTTTTCTGCTTCCCTGGCATTTTCTGTATTTTGCTCTACATTGGTAGCCATCTCTTGCATAGATGAAGAAACTTCCTCTGTAGAAGAGGCTTGCTCTGAGGCTCCCTGCGAAAGCTGCTGCGAGTTGTTGCTTAGTTCCTGGCTGGCCGTTTTGATGTTATCAGCTCCGGCAATAATGCTGCCTGTAATTTCCGTAAGTTTGCTTAAGGTATATGCCATCGACTGGGCTATGGTACCAAATTCATCCTTTCGCTTTTTAAGGTCTTCATCAACATCCATATCGATCTTTCCCTCAGCAAGCTTTTCGATTTTTTCGGCAAGCTGACTTAAAGGTTTTTGGATGTGCTTAGATGTAAAATAAAAAATGGCCACAAAAGCAATTACTCCTGCCGGGCCGGCCCATATCAGGTTTTCTATGTTCATCCCTACAGAATAGGCCAGAAACACAATTAAAATAACCGGGCCGATGGCGATTTGCCCGAACCTGAAAAGGATAGAGTTTTTGTAAACCATCCTGAGGATCCCAATAGCCAGTGGCGCCAGTACAAATATCAGTACAAGTGCAAAAACCAGCATAGCATTTTCATCGATAAATTCTTTCATATCATTTGTCTTTTTGATTTTTATCTGCGTTAAGCAATTCCGTTACTTCTTTTTGACTGAAAATCTCATCAATATCCAGAACAAATACAATCTCATCTTTTTTAACAAAGGCACCTTTGATATAGTCCGGATTCATCTTAAGTCCCATATCAGGCACTTTTTCGGTTGATGAATGCTGCCGGGTAAAAACATCCTCAGCATAATCTACCATTAAACCAAGTTTAAAATGTTCCTGTTGACTAAATATTTCTAAAATGATAATACAGGCATCCTCATTAAATTCCGGGTTTTTCATGCCAAATTTTAGCCGTGCATTCACTACAGGCAAAAGCGCACCACGCACGTTTATGATACCCTCAAGATAGTCAGGTGTTTCCGGGATGCGCGCCGGCTTTGTCATTTCCAACACGTTATCCACACGCTCTATTTCCACGGCAAAATATTCTTCCAGTATCCGGAAAATAAAATAGGTTTCCGTGTTTTGCTGCATGTTATGATTTTGTTCCATCGTGCTTATCTTTTATGTTTCCTTTGCGGGATGCGGCATTAACAAACCGCTTAATATCCAGCACATAACCAATTGACCCATCCCCCAAGACACATCCTCCGGAGAAAACGTCTGTATTTTTCAGGTAATTGCCCAAAGACTTTAATACTACCTGGCTGTTGCCCAACAGGTTTTGTACTACTAATCCATACTTCCGGTTTTCGTTTTGTACAATCACAACCGGATATTCCTTATCGGGATGTTCGGCATCCGGCTCAAAGAAAAGCGGAGCCAGAGGAATACTTTCATTGTTAAGCGCCATAAACCGGTTGTGGCGCAATAATTTTTCGCGTGGCACAGAATCGATTTTAATTACAGCGCTTACCGGAATCACCAGGTTCAGGTCATCGCATTTTACAGTGAGGCCCTCTAATATGGAAAGCGTTAGCGGAATAGAGAGTATCATTGTAGCTCCTTTGCCCTGCTTTGATTGAATTTTGGCATCTCCTTTAATTTCGGCAAGTTTGCTTTTTATCACATCCATACCCACACCGCGGCCGCTAACGCCATCTATTTCATGGGTTGTAGTAAAACCCGGCTCAAAGGTAAGATTAAGCCATTCTTCTTCAGACAATCCCGCTCCCTTTTTCACCCATCCTTTATCTGTTGCGCGCGATTTGATTTTATCCAGGTCAAACCCCTTTCCATCATCTCCAATTTCGATGACTACCTCCGGGCCATCATAATAAGCCTTCAGCAGAATTTGTGCTTGCGGGTTTTTGCCTGCCTTTTTCCGTTCCTGAGGGGTTTCAATACCATGGCTTATGCTGTTTCGCAGAATATGCAATACCGGCTCATACAAGTGCTCAATAATCGTCTTATCAAGCTGCGTTTCAGTGCCCTCTGTACGAAACTCTATGTCTTTGCCCTGCTCTTTTGATAAATCACGCACCAGGCGTCTGAATCGCAGAAGCATAGTACTGAGTGGAACCAGGGTAATATCAAAAGCAATTTCACGAAGTCGCGATGTAAGCTTAACCATGCTTTCCTGCAGTTCATCAAGTTCACTGCTCTCTTTTTCATAGGCTAAGGCCGTTAAGCGTGAACCAAAGGTAACCATCTCTCCCACTGTATTCATAAGCTCATCAATTTTTCCCGATGAAACCTTTATAGATTGCAAAGGGTCTGTCTCTGCAGGTTTTGATGCTGAAAAACCCGTACTTTCAGAACTTGATTTTGCTACAGCATAACTTTGTATCTTTTTTACAGGAATTTCAGCATTTTCAGAAAGTTGATGTAAGATATCCTTAACTTCTCTGACGGATAGCAAATCAGTTTCAGCAACCAAACTGATTGAAATATCGCTTTCATCTTCCACAAACAGAAAAACCTCTTTAATTTCTTCTTCATTAGATTTGGTAGCAACCAAAATATCCCAATAGATATAACAAAGTTCCGGATCTGCATCCGGCAAAGGAGGTATTTTGTCAGTACGCAGCAATGAATAGCCGGCGCCCAAATTCATCAAATCATCTAAAAGATAAATCGGATTGATACCATTTTTGATGATCTCCTGTCCGGGAACAAAGCGAATGAAATAGGTTTTTACGCCCGCTTTTGATTCTTGCTTCGCAACCTCACTATCAGCAGGTTTGGGATCGGTAAGCGATTCAAGGTGATTCAAAAAAGCCTCATACGACTCTTGCTCTGCAGGGGTATCGTTTTGGTCTAACAGGGATTTGATAATATCGCATGCCTGAAATGTTACCGAAATCAAATTATCATCAGGATGCTGCTTTTGGTCTCGGAATTTTTCATAAATATTTTCGAGATGATGTGCCAGGCTATGGATGTGCGGAAAGGAAAACATCGAGGCACCTCCCTTGAGCGAATGCATGGCCCTGAAAATTTCATCAACCGCTCCCCGGGCTGTACCTTTTTCGATCTCCAGCAAACTGCTTTCGATAGTATCAATATTATCAAAAGCTTCCTCTTTAAATGTTTCCCTGAATTTGTTGGTATCCATCAGCGTAAAACCTTTTTTACGACATTAACCAGTTTTTCGGGTTGAAACGGTTTTACTATCCAGCCGGTAGCGCCGGCAGCTTTTGCCTGGCGTTTTTTGTCAAGCTGCGATTCGGTTGTCAGAAACAAAATAGGAACACCTTTGTAGCTATCGAGCGTTCTGATTTTTTTAATAAGCTCTAAACCATCCAGACGAGGCATATATAAATCTGTAATAATTAATTGAAACGATTCTCTGGAAAGTTTTTCGAAAGCATCCTGACCATCGAAAGCCGTAGTTACTTCATAACCTTGCTGACGCAATGTATAGCTTACCACATCACGTATGCTTTCCGCATCATCTACTACCAGAATTTTTTTTGGCATATTGTTAATCTTTAATGTTGAACAGGGTTGAAAAACCTGCACGTTTAATCAATTCATATTGTTCTTCATTCGTTTCAACCGACACGTCTACCTTTTGCTCTTTTGTATTCCGCAAAGCCAACAGCATCTGGAGTACAGAAAAGCGGATTTCATTGGGTTGATTCAAAACAACATGTATCCTTTCATAGCCATCGGTCTTGCGAAGCAGACGATCCTTCAGCATATGTAATTCACTGATAGGAGCATCACCCTCTAGCATGATGTGCAGATTATCTTTTTTCCTTTCGGCTGATATTTTAATGGACTGATCTGTCATGTCCTCAAATTTAGGTATTTTTCATGAAACAGCAGATACTATCAGCCTGTATTGATTTGGTTTTTCCTGTTT